>NZ_DASWOM010000084.1:0-81007 GCF_036398755.1 Acerihabitans sp.
TTTATCGCCAGATAGAGTATAACAACATTAAGCGTTCGGCTGTGCTATGAGAACGCACTGATTATTGCCGGAATAACGTCCTTTGCGTCGTTCAGATTAACACATAAGAGTTAATGCAAAGGCGGGGGATACGATAGGGAAAGATTTATTTTATCCCGGTTGACCGTCTTTGTCTTTAAGATTCAGGAGAGTGCATGGAGTTCAGTGTAAAAAGCGGTAGCCCGGAAAAACAACGCAGTGCCTGTATTGTCGTCGGCGTCTTCGAACCGCGCCGTCTGTCGCCCATCGCTGAACAGCTCGATAAGATCAGCGACGGCTACATCAGTGCCCTGCTGCGCCGCGGCGAACTGGAAGGAAAAGTGGGTCAGACCTTGCTGCTGCACCATGTTCCCAATGTGCTGTCTGAACGCATCCTGCTCATCGGATGCGGAAAAGAGCGCGAGCTGGATGAACGCCAGTATAAGCAGGTGATCCAGAAAACCATCAATACGCTGAATGACACCGGGTCCATGGAAGCCGTTTGTTTCCTGACCGAACTGCATGTCAAAGGGCGTAACACCTATTGGAAAGTGCGCCAGGCGGTGGAAACCTCCAAAGAGTCGCTGTATACCTTCGACCAGCTTAAAAGCAATAAAGCCGAACCGCGCCGGCCGCTGCGCAAAATGGTATTCAACGTCCCCACCCGCCGCGAGCTGACCGGCGGCGAGCGCGCCATCCAGCACGGCCTGGCCATTGCCGCCGGCATCAAAGCCGCCAAGGATTTGGGCAATATGCCGCCCAATATCTGCAATCCGGCCTACCTGGCCTCCCAGGCGCGCCAGCTGGCGGATAAATACGGTAAAACCACCACGACCCGCGTTATCGGCGAGCAGCAGATGAAAGAGCTGGGCATGAACGCCTATCTGGCGGTGGGCCAGGGTTCGCAAAATGAATCGCTGATGTCGGTGATTGAATACAAAGGCAGCCCGGACCCGGAAAGCCGGCCGATCGTGCTGGTGGGCAAGGGGCTGACCTTCGACGCCGGCGGCATCTCCATCAAACCCGCCGACAGCATGGACGAGATGAAATACGACATGTGCGGCGCCGCCACGGTCTATGGCGTGATGCGCATGGCCATGGAATTGAGCCTGCCGCTGAATATCGTCGGCGTGCTGGCCGGCTGCGAGAATATGGTCGACGGCCGCTCGTTCCGTCCCGGCGACGTGCTGACCACGCTATCCGGCCAGACGGTGGAAGTGCTTAATACCGACGCCGAAGGGCGCCTGGTGCTGTGCGATGCGCTGACCTACGTCGAGCGCTTCGATCCGGACGTGGTCATTGACGTGGCCACCCTGACCGGCGCGTGCGTGATTGCCCTGGGCCATCATCTGACCGGCTTGATGTCGAACCACAATCCGCTGGCCCATGAGCTGATCGCCGCCGCCGAACAATCCGGCGATCGCGCCTGGCGCCTGCCGCTGGGCGATGAGTTCCAGGAACAGCTGGAATCCAATTTCGCCGATATGGCCAATATCGGCGGCCGTCCCGGCGGCGCCATCACCGCCGGCTGCTTCTTGTCCCGCTTCGCCCGTAAATTCAGCTGGGCGCATCTGGATATCGCCGGCACCGCATGGCGCTCTGGCAAAGCCAAAGGGGCCACCGGCCGGCCGGTGTCGCTGCTGGCGCAGTTCCTGCTCAATCGCTCCGGCCTGAACGGTGACGAATAAGCTTAAAAAAGGTATGCTTGGACGGGCGGCGCGGGCCGCCCGTTATTTTTTCCGTCATTCCCCTCAGGCTTAATAAATACGGCACATGAAAAACGCAACCTTTTATCTGCTCGATCGCCAGGATATCCAGGACGATTTGTCCGCCGTGGAGCGGCTTGCCTGCGAGTTGGCGGCCATCCATTGGCGCGCCGGGAAAAGGGTGCTGATCGCCTGTGGCGACGAGGAGCAGGCGCTGAAACTGGATGAAGCCCTGTGGCAGCGCGATCCGGAGGCTTTCGTCCCGCATAACCTGGCGGGCGAAGGGCCGCGCTACGGCGCGCCGGTGGAGATTTGCTGGCCCAAGCGCCGGGGCAACGCGCCGCGCGACCTGCTAATCAGCCTGTTGCCGCAATGCGCGGATTTTGCCTCTGCTTTCCATGAAGTGATAGACTTCGTTCCAGATGAAGACGATTTAAAACAGCTGGCGCGCGATCGGTATAAAGCCTATCGCAGCGTCGGCTTCCAATTGACCACGGCCACGCCGCCAACGCAGTGAAATATACGCATAATGGAAAAGACATATAACCCGCACGACATCGAGCAGCCGCTCTACGAGCACTGGGAAAAACAGGGCTATTTCAAGCCGCATAACGATACCAGCAAAGAGAGCTTCTGCATCATGATCCCGCCGCCGAATGTGACCGGCAGCCTGCATATGGGTCATGCCTTCCAGCAGACCATTATGGATATTATCGTGCGTTACCAGCGCATGCAGGGCAAAAACACCCTGTGGCAGGTGGGCACCGACCACGCGGGCATCGCCACGCAAATGGTGGTGGAGCGCAAGATCGCCGCCGAAGAGGGTAAAACCCGCCACGACTACGGGCGCGAAGCGTTTATCGAAAAAATCTGGCAGTGGAAGGCGGAATCCGGCGGCACCATTACCCGCCAGATGCGCCGCCTGGGCGCGTCGGTGGATTGGGAGCGCGAGCGCTTCACCATGGACGCCGGCTTGTCTGACGCGGTGAAGGAAGTTTTCGTCCAGCTGTTTAAGCAGGATTTGATTTACCGCGGCAAACGCCTGGTGAACTGGGACCCGAAATTACGCACCGCCATTTCGGATCTGGAAGTGGAAAACCGCGAGTCCCAGGGGTCCATGTGGCACCTGCGTTATCCGCTGGCCGACGGCGCCAAAACCGCCGACGGCAGGGATTACCTGGTCGTCGCCACCACCCGGCCGGAAACCGTGCTGGGGGATACCGGCGTGGCTGTCAACCCGGAAGACCCGCGCTATAAAGACCTGATCGGCAAAAGCGTGATCCTGCCGCTGGCCGGCCGCCGCATTCCCATCGTCGGCGACGAACATGCGGACATGACCAAGGGCACCGGCTGCGTGAAAATCACTCCGGCCCATGATTTTAACGATTATGAGGTCGGCAAGCGCCACGCCCTGCCCATGATCAATATCCTGACCCTGGACGGCGATATCCGCGAGCAGGCGGAAGTGTTCGACACCCAGGGCGAGGCCAGCGACGCCTGGAGCGGCGATATCCCGGCCGAATTCCGCGGCCTGGAGCGTTTCGCCGCCCGCAAGGCGGTGGTCGCGGCGTTTGACGGCCTGGGCCTGCTGGAAGAGATCAAACCCCATGCCCTCACCGTGCCCTACGGCGATCGCGGCGGCGTGGTGATTGAGCCTATGCTTACCGATCAATGGTATGTGCGCACCGGGCCGCTGGCCAAGGTGGCCATTGCCGCGGTGGAAGACGGCGAGATCCAGTTCGTGCCCAGGCAGTATGAAAATATGTACTTCAGCTGGATGCGCGATATCCAGGACTGGTGCATCTCCCGCCAGCTGTGGTGGGGCCATCGCATTCCGGCCTGGTACGACGCCGCCGGCAAGGTCTATGTGGGCCATGACGAGGCCGAAGTGCGCCGGGAAAACCATCTTGACGCGTCGGTGACGCTGCGCCAGGACGAAGACGTGCTGGACACCTGGTTCTCGTCCGGCCTGTGGACCTTCTCTACCCTGGGCTGGCCGGAACCGACCGAAGCGCTGAAAACCTTTCACCCCACCAGCGTGCTGGTGAGCGGTTTTGATATTATTTTCTTCTGGATTGCGCGCATGATCATGTTGACCATGCACTTTGTCAAAGATGAAAACAACCGTCCCCAGGTGCCGTTCAAGACCGTTTATATGACCGGTTTGATCCGCGATGACGAAGGCCAGAAGATGTCGAAATCCAAAGGCAACGTCATCGATCCGCTGGATATGGTGGACGGTATTTCCCTGGCGGAGCTGGTGGATAAGCGTACCGGCAATATGATGCAGCCGCAGCTGGCGGATAAAATCCGCAAACGCACCGAGAAACAGTTCCCGCAGGGCATCGAGCCGCACGGCACCGACGCGCTGCGCTTTACCCTGGCGGCCCTGGCCTCCACCGGCCGCGATATCAATTGGGATATGAAGCGGCTGGAAGGTTATCGCAACTTCTGTAATAAGCTGTGGAACGCCAGCCGGTTCGTGCTGATGAATACCGAGGATCAGGACTGCGGGCAGCAGGGCGGCGAGATGACCCTGTCGCTGGCCGATCGCTGGATACTGGCGGAGTTCAACCGCACGGTGAAAACCTATCGCGACGCGCTGGACGGCTACCGTTTCGATATGGCCGCCAATATCCTGTATGACTTTACCTGGAACCAGTTCTGCGACTGGTACCTGGAACTGACCAAACCGGTAATGGCCGGCGGCGGCGAAACCGAGCTGCGCGGTACCCGCCATACGCTGGTGGAAGTGCTGGAAGGCCTGCTGCGCCTGGCCCATCCCATCGTGCCGTTTATTACCGAAACCATCTGGCAGCGGGTGAAAGTGCTTAAAGGCATCGACGCCGATACGCTGATGCTGCAACCCTTCCCGGTGTTCGACGCCACCCTGGACGATACCGCGGCGCTGGCCGACGTGGAGTGGATCAAGCAGTTGATTATCGCCGTGCGCACCATTCGCAGCGAAATGAATATTTCCCCCGGCAAGCCGCTGGACGTGCTGGTACGCGGCGCCACGCCGCTGACCCGCCGGCGCATCGACGCCAACCGCAGCTTTATCCAGACGCTGGCCCGGCTGCAAAGCCTGGATATCCTGGCCGACGGCGATAAAGGCCCGGTGTCCATCGTCAAGCTGGTGGATGAAGGCGAACTGCTGATCCCGATGGCGGGCATTATCGATAAAGCGCTGGAGCTGGACCGCCTGGCCAACGAAGTGCTGAAATTGGAAACGGAAATCGGCCGCATCGAAAGCAAGCTGTCCAACGAAGGGTTCGTCGCCCGCGCGCCGGAAGCGGTAGTGGCGAAAGAGCGGGAAAAAATGGCGGGTTATGTGGACGCCAAAGCCAAGCTGCTTGAACAGCAGGCGACCATCGCCAATCTGTAAATAGCCCCTTCCTCCTCCCGCCAAGGCGGTTGTCATAAATCAGCCGGAGGTTTATCCTCCGGTTAATTTAATTGCATCATCGGCATCGGCGATGCTATTAATCATAACGATTAACCCGATTTTTTTGTTTCACTTTCTTGGGTAATGACGATGTCCTTTGCTACTTCAGTCAATATTCTGGTGCGTCCCATCACGCCGGAAGATAACCATGCCATCGCCGACGTGATTCGCCAGGTATCGGCCGAGTTCGGCCTGACGGCGGATAAAGGCTATACCGTATCCGACCCTAACCTGGATAAGTTATATCAGCTCTACAGCCAGCCGCGCAGCGCGTACTGGGTAATCGAGTTCGAAGGACGGATTGCCGGCGGCGGCGGGATTGCGCCTTTGGCCGGGGCCGGGGCGGATATTTGTGAATTGCAAAAGATGTATTTTATGAGCGCCCTGCGCGGCCGCGGCCTGGCCCATGAGCTGGCATTGCGGGCGCTGGCGTTTGCGCGGACCCAGGGATTTACCCACTGCTATCTGGAAACCACCGCCACCCTGACCCGGGCGATAAGCCTCTATGAGCGGCTGGGATTTGTGCATATCGACGGTCCGATGGGCACTACGGGGCATGTGGACTGCGAAGTGAGGATGTTGAAAGCGCTGGGTTAAACATGCTGGACTGAGCGACGCGCCGAACGCGGCCATAACCGTGTCCGGCGGTTGGGGACATTAATGCGCCCCCTGATGACGATGATTAGTGGCGGGTGCCGTTATCGTCCTGGTCGATAATGCCGCGCACCGGCGGGGTGCCGTCAACGCCTTCTTCGGCGTCATCGCCGTCTTCACCTTCGTCTTCGTCCTCGCCGTCTTCGAAGTAGGTGCCCCAGCCGTCATAGTTGACGCCCAGGCGCTCCGCCAGCGTAAACAGCTGCTCGACCTGCGCGTCGATCAGATCCGCATTAAGCGCGATTTCACTGACTGCGTCGCAACACATCAGCACGGAACCGTCTTCCACTTCCAGTTCTTCGGCATCGGTGACTTCATAACCCAGTTTAAAGGCTTCAACAGCGGCTTTTTCCAAAATATCGAAATTCTCGGCGGAAAAATGGTGCTCGATGGTATAAAGCGCTTCGGGATCGCTGCCATCTTCCAGCAGTTCTTCGATAATCAAACGTGTTTCATCACGCTGCTCTTCCAGAAATTGATGTGCCATGCCCCTATCCTCAATGCGTCGGTCGGCCTGTTAGGTTTCTATTTTCCCACAGCGGCGGTTAAGGCTCCAGCTTAAACATGAAAGAATTGATATCAATGCTTGAAATTGAATATTCATACATATAAAGTGAATTTAAATTCATATTAATTAAAATTATGTCCGGAGAACCGTGCTTATGAGTCAGTTCTATCAACGCCATTTTCTGAAGTTAATGGACTTTACCCCCGCTGAAATTCTCGATTTGCTGGCGCTGGCCGCCGCGCTGAAGCGCGAAAAACGCGCGGGGCAGGAAAAACCGCGCCTGGCCGGGAAAAATATCGCGCTCATCTTCGAAAAAGACTCGACCCGCACCCGCTGCTCTTTCGAAGTTGCCGCATTCGATCAAGGCGCGCGCGTCACCTATCTCGGCCCGAACGGCAGCCAAATCGGCCACAAGGAATCAATCAAGGATACCGCCCGGGTGCTGGGCCGCCTGTATGACGGCATCCAATACCGCGGTTACGGTCAGGAGATCGTCGAGACACTGGCGCAGTACGCCGGCGTGCCGGTATGGAACGGTCTGACCACCGAATTCCATCCGACCCAGTTACTGGCCGATCTGCTGACCATGCAAGAACACTTGCCGGAAAAAAGCTTTGGCCAGATGAAATTCGCCTACGTCGGCGACGCCCGCAACAATATGGGTAATAGCATGCTGGAGGCGGCGGCGCTGACCGGGCTGGACGTGCGGCTGGTGGCCCCGCGCGCCTGCTGGCCGGAACCGGAGCTGGTGGCGCGGTGCGGCGAGGCGGCGCGGCTTAACGGCGGCAAAATCACCCTGACCGAGGATGTCGCCGCCGGCGTGGCGGGCGTGGATTTTATTTATACCGATGTCTGGGTATCCATGGGCGAACCTAAAGCCATCTGGCAGGAGCGCATCGCCCTGTTGCGCGCTTATCAGGTCAATATGGCCATGATCCGCCAGACCGGCAATCCCCGGGTTAAATTCCTGCACTGCCTGCCCGCGTTCCATGATGACCAAACCACGGTGGGCAAGGAAATGGCCGAACAGTACGGCTTGGCGGGGGGCATGGAAGTGACCGATGAGGTGTTTGAATCGGAATGCAGCGTGGTATTCGATCAGGCGGAAAACCGGCTGCATACCATAAAAGCGGTGATGGTGGCGACGCTGGCGCAAGCGTGATCCGTCAGCGGATTATTTAACGGGCGCCCGGCGCCCGTCATCGTCCGGCGCTGACTTAACGGACCAGCGCGGTATCGATTTTTACTACCGCTTTGCGCACGTGGGCCGGTTCGCCCACCGCGCACAGCGGCTTGTGGACTTCGCCGGGGTAATACACCACGAAGTCGCCGCTGTGCATCACAAACTGTTTTTCCTGCTCGCCCGCGGCCAGGAAGGCGATATCTTTGTCCGCCAGCCAGTCGGTATCGGGCTTGCCCGCCGGCAGGTTGCTGAAGGTCATGCCTTCCACGCCGTCGAGGATAATCTGGATATCCAGGTATTTGGCATGATATTCGGCGCGACGGTTTTCCAGCAGGTCGGTGCTGTCGTTGGAAATCAGCACAAACACCTGGTTGCCTTCGATATCATGCTTGCCCAGCGGCGTTTCCGGGGTGATATGCTGTTTGACATATTCGATGGCTGCGCGGAGTTTGGCCGGCAGATAGGGTACGAGATCCAAATGGTTGATGTTACCGGTGATCATAATTGTTCCTTAAAAAATGAAATAACGTTTCATTGTAAAACAGCTGCCGATCGGAAAGTGAGAGTTATTTAACACTTATTTTGATTAGCTGGCCAATCGTTTGCTTAATCATGAAAATGGTCTTTTTTGCGCTTGAAGTGTCCCGTTACGCGAGTATAATTCCGGGCAGTTTGCCGGGAGGATAAATGAACAGCACTGTTGTTTTGGACGCGGTATTCGACGCCTATGACGATCGCCCCCTGCCCGTTGGCAGCCAACGGCCATTGCTGCTCCCGTTGCCCTTTTTATTATTTCAGTACAGGCCCCTCGTTGAGGGGCTTTTTTTTGCGCGGTATTCAGGGCGCAATCTAAACTTGCGTCAGGCATCGGCGTTACCGACATCCGTAAGGAGGAAAAAAACATGGCTAATCCACTTTATCAAAAGCACATCATTTCCATTAATGACCTGAGCCGCGAAGAGCTGGAGCTGGTGCTGCGCACCGCTGCCGATCTGAAAGCCCACCCGCGGCCGGAGCTACTGAAACATAAGGTGGTGGCCAGCTGTTTTTTTGAAGCCTCCACCCGCACCCGCCTGTCGTTTGAAACCGCCATCCACCGGCTCGGCGCCTCGGTGGTTGGATTCTCCGACGCCGGCAATACGTCCATGGGCAAGAAGGGCGAAACCCTGGCGGATACCGTGTCGGTAATCAGTACCTATGTCGATGCCATCGTCATGCGCCATCCGCAGGAGGGCGCCGCCCGCCTGGCCACCGAGTTTTCCGGCGGCGTCCCCATCCTGAACGCCGGGGACGGCGCCAACCAGCACCCTACCCAGACCCTGCTGGACCTGTTTACCATCCAGGAAACCCAGGGGCGGCTCAATAACCTGAATATCGCCATGGTCGGGGATTTGAAATATGGCCGCACCGTCCACTCCCTGACCCAGGCGCTGGCCAAGTTTACCGGCAATCATTTCTTTTTTATCGCGCCGGAAGCCCTGGCGATGCCGGCGTATATCCTGCATATGCTGGCGGAAAAAGAGATTACATTCAGCCTGCACGCCACCATTGAAGAAGTGGTGCCGGAGCTGGATATCCTGTATATGACCCGCGTGCAGAAGGAGCGGCTGGACCCGTCCGAATACGCCAACGTCAAGGCGCAGTTCGTCCTGCGCGCCGGCGATTTGCACCATGCCCGCGACAATATGAAGGTGCTGCATCCGTTGCCGCGGGTCGATGAAATCGCCCATGATGTGGACAACACGCCTTACGCCTACTACTTCCAGCAGGCGGGCAACGGCATTTTCGCGCGCCAGGCGTTGTTGTCCCTGGTACTTAACGATCAACAGGCAGGCTAACAGGGGGAATATGATGACTCAGGATACCAAATTGCAGGTCGAAGCGATTAATCGCGGCACGGTTATCGACCATATCCCGGCGCAGGTGGGTTTTAAGCTGCTGACGCTGTTTAAGCTGACCGCCACCGATCAGCGCATCACCATTGGCCTGAACCTGCCCTCCAACCAATTGGGCAAAAAAGACCTGATCAAGATCGAAAATGTCTTTCTCACCGAACAGCAGGCCAACCAGTTGGCCATGTACGCCCCCCATGCCACCGTCAATCGGATTGATAATTACGAAGTGGTGCGCAAGCTGACGCTGTCGCTGCCCGATCGCATCGACGGCGTGCTGACCTGCCCCAACAGCAATTGCATCAGCCGCAGCGAGCCGGTCGCCTCAAGCTTTACGGTAAAAAGCCGGGGTAACCAGGTGCACCTCAAGTGCAAATACTGCGAGAAAGAGTTTGAGCATCAGGCCGTGATCCAAAACGCCTGAGCTGTGCATTCGCCGCTTAAGTCCTTATAATAAGCGGCAATGTTTCGTTCATATACTTATCAACACCAGGAGCCAGCATGTCCCGTATTATCAATACCGAAAACGCACCGGCAGCCATCGGACCCTACGTACAGGCGGTGGATCTCGGCAATATGGTGTTTACCTCCGGCCAAATCCCGGTCTGTCCGAAAACCGGCCTGGTGGCCGATAATATCGCGGCGCAGGCGCGGCAGTCCCTGGACAACGTGCGGGCCATCATTGAAGCGGCCGGGCTGAAAGTGGCGGATATCATTAAAACCACGGTGTTCGTCAAGGACCTGAACGACTTCGCCACCGTCAACGCCACCTACGAAACGTTTTTCAACGAGCATAACGCGCCGTTCCCGGCCCGCTCATGCGTGGAAGTGGCGCGTTTGCCAAAAGATGTGCAGATTGAAATCGAAGCGATTGCCGTGCGGCGGTAAAATCCAACGTGCGATAGCGCAGGCGCGCGGATGACGGCGCGCCTGACATAAAACCTGAAATAAACTAACTAAGCCAGTTCTCCACCAACAAACCGTTTATCCGGTCATATTCCCGGGTATTGTTGGTTATGACGATCAGTCCCTCGCTACGGGCATGAGCGGCGATATGGATATCGTTGACGCCGATTGGCGTACCTTTGCGTTCTAGATCGGCTTTGATGTCGCCATAATGCATAGCTGCTTTACTATCATAATTGAGAACATCCAAACGGGACACAAATTCGTCAACAGCTCGTTGATTTCGCACCGGCGCATCGCTTTTCTCCACGCCATACAATAACTCGGCATAGGTAATCGACGAAATCACCATGCGCCCGGCATTGACGTTAAAAGCTGCAAATACCTCCATGGGACGGCGCTTAATAACAAAAATGACAATATTTGTATCGAGCATGTATTTATACATTAAAAAGACTCGCGCTCTTTTTATTCCTGAGATGGCCGTTCATCCATAAAGTCATCAGTGGCATGCTCGTCTGAGAAAAAGAAACTATCCCAGGTATGCCCAGCGGGCGAAATTATTCTTTCATGGCCCAAGGCCCTGACGGTGACAACCTTAATATCATCTGCGAAACGCATCTCCGCTGGAATTCTTACTGCCTGGGAGCGGTTATTGATAAAAACCGTGCTTTGCGACATATCACTACCTCCACATGGTGCTTATAGAAAAATTATAGCAATTTTGATGTTTAGCGTACGCGGGCAATGTTAATTTCTTGCCCTTTTTTGGCTATAAAAATCCCCCTGCGCAACCGGCCGCACCATTACCATGCAAACCTGCCTCGGGTACGGTAATTTTTCCCTATGGAAACCAGCGCCGCGCTGGCGCGCTTTATGCATGGTGCTGTTATCAGCGTTGATGGGCCAGCAAAGGTATGCAGATGATAAACATAAATCTTTCCGGGTCGCCGTTTTTTGATGAAATGGTCTTGGCCGATGGGACGCACCGCGGCCATTACAATGCGTATTGGCAATGGTTGCAGCAGGCCGATCGGCAGGCCATCCAGCAAAAAAAAGAAGAAGCTGAATTACTGTTCCACCGGGTGGGCATCACCTTCAATGTTTACGGCGAAGAGGGGGGAACGGAGCGTTTAATCCCGTTCGACAGCGTGCCGCGCATTATCCCGGCCAAAGAATGGGCGTGGATGGATCGCGGCATTCGCCAGCGGGTAAAAGCCCTGAATGCGTTTCTCTATGACATTTATCACGAACAACATATCCTCAAAGCGGGCATCGTGCCGGCGGAACAGGTGCTGGCCAACGAACAATACCAGCCCTGCATGCACGGAGTGGACCTGCATAATAATACCTATGCGCACATTATCGGCACCGATATGGTGCGCAACAGCGACGGGCATTATTATGTGCTGGAGGATAACCTGCGCACCCCTTCCGGCGTCTCCTATATGCTGGAAAACCGCAAAATGATGATGCGGCTCTATCCGGACTTGTTCGCCAGCCAGCATATCGCCACCATCGAGCGTTACCCCTTTGAATTGCTGCAAACCCTGCGCGAAAGCACGGCGGTGGAAGACCCCACCGTAGTGGTGATGACGCCGGGCCGTTTTAACAGCGCCTATTTCGAGCACAGTTTCCTGGCGCAGCAAATGGGGGTGGAACTGGTGGAAGCCGCCGACCTGTTTGTGAAGCAGGGCGCGGTATTTATGCGCACCACCGAAGGGCCGTGCAAGGTGGATGTAATATACCGGCGCATCGATGATGCCTATATCGACCCGCTGGCGTTTCGCGCCGATTCCACGCTTGGGGTGCCCGGGCTGCTATCGGTATACCGCGCCGGGGGAGTGGTGCTGGCCAATGCGCTCGGCACCGGGGTGGCGGATGATAAATCCATCTATCCCTATGTGCCCGAAATGATCCGTTTTTACCTCTCGGAGGAGCCCATTCTGGGCAATATCCCCACCTGGCAGTGCCGCGATCCCAGCGCTTTATCCTATGTCCTGGCCAACCTGGAAAAACTGGTGGTGAAGGAGGTGCACGGCGCCGGCGGCTACGGCATGCTGGTCGGGCCGAAAGCCTCCCGGGCGGAGCTGGCCGAATTCCGCCAGCGGCTGCTGGCCAACCCGAGCAATTATATCGCCCAGGAAACGCTGGCGCTGTCCACCTGCCCCACTTTTGTGGAGGAAGGGCTGGCGCCGCGTCATATCGATTTACGCCCCTTCGCCCTGACCGGCGACGAAATCCGGCTGGTGCCGGGCGGATTGACGCGGGTGGCGCTCAACGCCGGCTCGCTGGTGGTGAACTCGTCCCAGGGCGGCGGCACCAAGGATACCTGGATAATGGAGGACGACCCATGTTAAGCAGAACCGCCAGCGAACTCTATTGGATGGCCCGCTACCTGGAACGGGCCGAAAGCATCGCCCGGGTGCTGGACGTCACCTATAAATTATCCCTGATGCCGATCCGCAACCAGCAAAACGAGGATTTAACCCTGCCCTTGAACCTGACGGGCGGCCATGCGCTGTTTGAAGAGCATTACTCCCGCCTGACCATGACGAATCTGCTGAATTTTTTTGCCCTCGATCCGCGTAATCCCAGCAGCATCTACAGTTGCTTTGAAATGGCCTGGAATAACGCCCACGCGGTGCGCGGCAGCCTGTCGTCGGAAGTCTGGGAAAGCATTAACGCCACCTGGATTGAAATGAAACTGATGCGCAGCAAAGGCGTGGCGAAAGTGGGCACCGATGCTTTTTTTGACTGGGCCAAGGAGCGGGCGCACCTGTTTCGCGGCGCGATGTTCGGCACGCTGCTGCGTAATGACGCCCTGTGTTTTATCCGCCTCGGCACCCTGATCGAGCGCGCTTATGCCACCGCGCAATTGTTGGGCGTGAAAGATCAGCAGTTGGATACCGACCCCGATCCGGTACGGGAATATTATCGCCTGGATACGCTGTTACGCGCGGTCAGCGCCCGCGAGGCCTATCACAGCCTGTATAAACATCCGATCAGCCGCGAAACGGTGGCCGAACTGCTGGTATTGCGCAACGATATGCCCCGTTCGCTGCGCGCCTGCGTCGGCGATGTGGTGCAGCAACTGGAGCGCATCGGCGGCCAGCGGGCCAATGTGCCCCGGCGCCTGGCGCATACGCTGCACGTGGAGCTGCGTTTTAGTTCGCTTGATGAGGTGCTGGAACTGGGGCTGCAGGCATATATGATGCAGTTCCAGGGTAAAATCAACGCCCTGGCGGAAAGCATTAACCATACCTATCTGGAGGCGTTATGAAACTGGCCGTCGATCACCTGACGCATTATCGTTATGATCATGAAGTCAAATTCAGCACGCAGTATCTGCGCCTGACGCCGCAAAATACCGCCCGGCAGCGTATCGTCGAGTGGTCGCTGAACCTGCCGGAGCAGGCCACCCGGGTGGTGGACGGTTTTGGCAATCTGCAGCATGTGCTGACCCTCGACCGGCCCCATGAGGTGATCGCCATCCGCGCCAAAGGGGTGGTGGAAATCGCCGATAATAGCGAAGCGATCCTGGAGGAGTGCGGCCCGCTATCGCCGCTGGTGTTTTTGCGCTCCAGCCCGCTGACCCAGGCAGACGAGGCGATCCGCGCCTTCGCCGCCCGCTATTACCGCGCCCAGGCGGCGGACGAAAGCCTGCGGGAGCTCATGGCGGAGCTGCGCCAGCGTATGCCTTATACGCCGGGCGCCACCCAGGTGCAGGATTCGGCCGCCAAAGTCTTTGCCGCCCAGCACGGGGTTTGCCAGGATCACGCCCACGTTTTTCTGGCCTGTTGCCGCAGCCTGCGTATTCCCGCGCGCTACGTGAGCGGGTATATTTATAGCGAAGATACCAAACATGTGGCGATGCATGCCTGGGTGGAAGTCTGGCTGAATGAGCATTGGCAAAGCTTCGATATCACCAATAATACCTGCAACCCCAGCCAGCACCTGAAGCTGGCGGTCGGGTTCGATTATCTCGATGCCTGCCCGGTGCGCGGTTCGCGTATCGGCGGCGGCTACGAAGAGATGTTTTCGGAGGCGACCGTGGAGCAAACCGAGGAGCAGCAGGCTGGTGGCCAACAACAATAACGTCATTTAAAGGATATCAGCGTATGACCTACTGCGTGGCGATGCGCCTGGCGGACGGCCTGGTTTTCGCGTCCGACTCCCGCACCAATGCCGGTGTGGATCATATTTCGACCTTTCGCAAGCTGCACGTCCTGCATCAGGATAGCGAGCGCACGCTGGTGCTGCAAAGCGCCGGCAACCTGGCGACCACGCAGAGCATCATTAATCTGCTGCGCCTGCGCGCCAAGGACCCGGAGCGGCCGAACCTGCTCACCGTGCCCACCCTGTTCGATGCCGCCAGCCTGGTTGGCGAAACGGTGCGGGAAGTGATTTTCCGCGACAGCAGCGCGCAGCAAAGCGGCAGCAGCACCGATTTTAGTTGCAGCATCCTGCTCGGGGGGCAGATTGCGGGGGAAGGGCCGCGGCTGTTCCATATTTATCCGGAGGGCAACTTTATCGAGGCCACGGAAGATACGCCGTATTTCCAGATTGGCGAAAGCAAATACGGTAAGCCCATTATCGATCGGGTGCTGACCTTCGACACCTCGCTGGAACAGGCCATGAGCTGCGCGCTGATCTCCATTGATTCCACCCTGCGCAGCAATTTGTCCGTCGGCCTGCCGCTGGATGTGATGATTTATCGGCGCGACAGTTTTGCCAGCGACGAGCAGTACCGCATTACCGAACAGCACCCCTATTACGCCACTATCCGCAAAGCCTGGGCCGAAGGGCTGTTGAACACGTTTTTGAAGTTGCCGCCGCTACAGCTCAAAGAGAACTAGGGCCCGCCCCGGCCGGCCGGGCCAGGGCGCGAATATAATCCGTGGCAAGCATGGAGCTGATTTTATGGTTAAAGCGCGCATTGGCCGCTTTAAACTGCGCCGAAGCGAACTGGTCGGGCGGCCCTTGGTTTAATTTGAAATAAATCTCGTTCGTGCTACATATCATGCCTATATATTTAGTCCGCATATAATTTTCCAGCTCGGGGCGGCCAGTTCGCCTGGCCTGCTTGATTAGCGCCTTGACCAATGGGGTTTTCCAGGTCTGCATATCATAATAAGGCACCTCCCCTTTAAGGGATAAAAACTCGCTCAACGATTGATCGCCGCTCATGATGCCCGACCGGCTTAACGCGATAAAATCATGGAACAGGTTATTGGGCAGCATGGGGCAAAAAACAATATTAATATTCTTCTTGCCGCTGCCCTGGACCGTGATTAAAGGGCTAAGGCGGTTTTCGTCGGGAACGCAGAGCATCATTTTGACCCGGCCAAAATAGGTGTTGTAGTTGAAATTATCATCCGCCGGCTCCAGCAGCACATTCTCCATGGCCGCCGGCAGCCTGCCCATACAGTTATCCAGTTCCCGTACCACCAGGATATAGTTCATATCCGCCTCGTCCTGGGCGTGCTCGAACAGGGTATTGACCACAAAGGTTTGCATGGCGGTAACCGGCGTTTCCGAGCTGATGTAACCAATAAAATAATGGCTGCTTCGGTCCAGGGTCAGATTAAGGCTATCAAACAGCAGCTCAAGCTCATGCCTGCATCGTTGCTTAATATCATTTATGGCGGCGTTATCCAGCGGTAAATAACCAATAGCGGCATCGCTGAAACCGAGCCGGTAAAACCGAACCTGCCTGAAGCCTATATCCCTCAGGGAATTGACGTAATGCGTCGGGGTTTGCAATAAGGCCACATTGCTGTCCATTTCGTCGATTAGTGCGATATCTTCGGTGGGAAACTCATATTGATCCGCAATGGATTTTATCAATTGATTCATTATTTGAGGGGGCATGATGCTGACGGGGGAAACCAAAAACAGCGGGTTATGCAGCACCGCGAGATCCTGATATCCCTTGCGCGCCGGGAATGGGCAGAACGTCTCCTGAATGCAATCAAAAGACAGGATGCTGACCCGGCATCCTTCTTTGGCGAGGATAAATGAAATTTTATCGGCTAATACGCGATCGCCGTTTCCTGAGCAAAAAGGATTGAGCAATACGATGTCGCGCCCGTTAAAAGCGGCGGGTATAAACTGCCCAGGATGGCTGGCTGCGGGGGCCTCGGCGACGCTGATATCGTATGGAATGCTATAGGAGTGAATTTTCATCCAGTTAATCGCTGCAAAAATTGAAGCTCTCTGGTTAATGAATAAATGCGGCTGGGCGGGGAAGGTATATGACGTTCCTCCCCGCTTGCGGTATATGCGTTATTGCCAGCCGTAACGCCTGGCATACCAGCCTTTCATGGCCTGTACCAGCCCCATATAACCAGCCAGGATCACCGCCAACCACGGAAAATAGCCGGCCGGCAGCGATTGCAGGTGTAAAAATCCGGCCACCGGCGTAAAGGTCATGCCGATAACCAGCACCATTACCGTCAGGGTGGTAATCCCCAAAGGCCATGACGGGCGGCTTTGCAAAAACGGTATTTTGCGGGTGCGCAACATATGGACAATCAGGGTCTGTGACAGCACGCCCACCACAAACCAGCCGGTCTGGAATAATGTCTGCTGGTCGATGGTATTGGCTTTGAACACCCACCACATCAGGCAAAATGTCAGAATATCGAATATCGAGCTAATCGGTCCGAAAAACACCATGAAGCGGCCCAAATCCCCGCTGCGCCAGCGCTGCGGCTGGCGCAGCTGATCTTCATCCACCTTATCGAACGGAATAGCGATCTGTGAAATATCATAAATCAGGTTTTGTACCAATAAATGCAGCGGCAACATGGGCAGAAAGGGCAAAAATGCGCTGGCCACCAGCACGCTGAACACATTGCCGAAATTGGAACTGGCGGTCATGCGGATATATTTCATCATATTCACAAAGGTGCGGCGTCCTTCGACCACCCCTTTTTCCAGCACCATCAGGCTTTTTTCCAGCAGAATGATATCCGCCGCTTCCTTGGCGATATCCACCGCCGAGTCCACCGAAATACCGATGTCGGCTGCGCGCAGGGCGGGGGCGTCATTGATGCCGTCGCCCATGAAGCCCACCACGTGCCCCGCGCGGCGCAGCACCCCCACAATGCGCGCCTTTTGCAGGGGGGCGAGTTTGGCGAATACCGTGGTTTCGCGGGCGGCATGGGCCAGCTCGGCGTCGCTCATGGGTTCGATATCCTCGCCCGTAAGCACCCTGCTGACCGACAGGCCCACCTCTTTGCAGACTTTGGCCGCCACCCGTTCGTTGTCGCCGGTCAGGATCTTGACCGTGACCCCATGTTTGGCCAACGCTTCCAGCGCAGGGGCGGCGCTCTCTTTCGGCGGGTCGAGGAAAGCGATATACCCTTCGAGAATCAAATCCGACTCATCCCGCCGGCTGAAATCGGTACGATCCCGGGCCATGGCGCGGCTGGCCACCGCCACCACCCGCAGGCCCTGGCGGGTCAGTTCGCCGGTCACCGCGCCGATACGCGCCATCAGCTCGGCGGTGAGCGGCATGATGTCATCATCGTGGCGCACCCGGGTGCAAACCCCCAGCATTTCTTCCAGCGCCCCTTTGCAAATCAGTTGGGGAATCCCCTGCTCATCGGCCACGATTACCGACATGCGCCGGCGCTCGAAATCAAAAGGGATCTCATCGATTTTACGCCAATCGGGCTGGGCCAGGCCGGGACGCTGGTCGCTCACGCTGGCCAGTACCGCCGTATCCAGCAAATTCTTTAATCCGGTCTGGTGATAGCTGTTAAGCCAGGCGCTTTGCAATACCCGATCGCTGGGGGAGCCAAACACGTCGGTATGGCATTCCAGCACGATCTTGTCCTGGGTCAGGGTGCCGGTCTTATCGGTGCACAGAATATCCATGGCGCCGAAATTCTGTATGGCGTCCAGCCGTTTGACGATCACCTGCTGGCGCGAGAGCTGCACCGCCCCTTTCGCCAGCGAAGAGGTGACAATCATCGGCAGCATTTCCGGGGTCAGCCCGACGGCCACCGACAGCGAGAACAGCGCCGCTTCCCACCAGTCCCCTTTGGTGAAACCATTGACCAGCAGCACCACCGGCGTCATGACCAGCATAAAACGGATCAGCAGCCAGCTTACCCGGCTGATCCCCAGTTGGAAGGCGTTGGGCGGCGCCGATCGCTGCGTGGAATGGCCGGCCAGCTGGCCGAACCAGGTATTGTCGCCGGTACCGATAACGATGGCCCGGGCCGTGCCGCTAATGACATTGGTCCCCATGAAACACAGGTTGGCGCACTCCAGCGGCGGAGTGTCGGGGTCCGACAAAGGCCGGGCGTTTTTTTCCACCGGCAGCGCCTCGCCGGTTAAGGCCGCCTGGCCGATAAACAGATCCCTGGCCTGTAAAATCCGCAAATCAGCCGGGATCATATCGCCCGCGGCTAATTTGACCAGATCGCCTGGCACCAGCAGATCGATGGCGATCTCCCGCCAGGCGCCGTCATCGCCCGCCCCGTCGCTGCGCAATACCGTGGCCGTATTGCCCACCATCTTTTTTAGCGCATCAGCGGCCTTATTGGAGCGCGATTCCTGCACAAAATAGAGCAGCGTGGCAATCATCACCATGATGGCGATGACCGCCGCGGCAATGCTGTCGTCGGTGCCGTAAGAGACGATACCCAATACCGTTAACAAGATATTGAACGGGTTGCGATAACATAACCATAAATGCCGCCACCAGGGCAGCGGCTGCTCGCGGGCTATGCTATTGAGGCCGAACCGCTGGCGCGCCGCCTCGGCCGCCGGTTCGCCAAGACCCAGCCGGCTGCTGGCAAAACGCGCAAAAAGTTCCGGCCCATCGGCCCGGGCACAGGCCATGCAGCTTTGGGCCAGGGCCGCCGGTACGCGGCGGTTATCGCTTTTATTGAGTCCGTCCAGCATGACGTCGCGTTGGAACAAACGACGGGGTAGATGACGATAAAGCCGGGTGAACAGTTGCCGGGAAATGATGTTGAACATGATGCTGTATTCCTTGCCCCGCCGGGACGCAATGCGCCGGGTAAAGGCAAAAGCTTAAGCAGCAGAAGAGTTATGCTTCTGCCTACCGTTTATCAGCCGGTAAGCAGACACGAAAAATCGGGACGGGTTACCGGCTGGGCGAATGACAATCAGGATTCGGTGCGGGGTCCATATAGGTGAAACACCTCCGGTTAAATACGGGAAACAGGTCATGGCCGGCAAATCCGGCCGCCAGATGACGAAAATGCTGTCCCTGGCGTAGCAACTTCTTTAGGGTGGTAAGCTGAAGGCTATATGATTAACTGCGGACTATACGGTCAAAAACATCAACGCTAAATAAACAACATGCGTTTTGTGCGTTTAAAAACCACAGGGTCCGGCTAAGGATGACACCAGGGAGAACGGCACATCATCGATCATAGCGAAACAGGCGGCGCCCCGGCCGTTGGATACCGGCAGCGTAACGGGTGGTTATCATGACCTCCTCCTGGTGGCGCAGCGGGGTGATATACCAGATTTACCCAAAAAGCTTCCAGGACAGCACCGGCAATGGCTTCGGCGATTTGGCCGGCATTACCCGGCGTCTGGATTATTTGCATACGCTAGGGGTGGACGCGCTGTGGCTGACGCCGATTTTTGTTTCTCCCCAGGTGGATAGCGGCTACGACATCGCCGATTATTATGCCATCGATCCCGCCTACGGCACGATGGCGGACTTCGACGCGCTGGTGGAGGCCGCCCATCGGCGGGGCATGCGCATCGTGATGGATATGGTACTCAATCACAGCTCCACCTCGCATCCCTGGTTTATCGCCTCCCAGGACCCCGCCAGCCCCTATCGCCCGTTTTATTTCTGGCGCGACGGCAAGGGTTCCGGCCCGCCCAATAACTGGGTGTCCAAATTTGGCGGCAGCGCCTGGCATCAGCCGACCCCCGGCGGCCAATATTATTTGCATCTTTATTCCCGCGAACAGGCCGACCTGAACTGGGCGCATCCGCCGCTGCGCGCCGAACTGAAAAATCTCTGCCGGTTCTGGGCCGACCGCGGCGTGGACGGACTGCGCCTGGATGTGATTAATGTGATTGCCAAGCATCCCCGCCTGCCCGACGCGCCAATGGGCGACGGCCGGCCTTATTATACCGATCGTGCCCAGGTAGAAGAGTACCTGCGGGAGATGAACCGGGAGATATTTGCGCCGCTGGGGCTGATGACCGTGGGGGAAATGTCGTCCACTTCTCTGGCTAAATGCCGCCGCTACGCCAACCTTAACGGCGAGCAGCTCTCGATGGCGGCCCATTTCCATCATCTCAAGGTGGATTATCCCAACGGCGAAAAATGGTCGTTGGCGGCCCCGGACTATGTTTTGCTCAAGCAGATTTTCAACCGCTGGCAGCGGGGTATGCATAACCGGGCCTGGAATACGCTGTTTTGGTGTAACCACGATCAGCCGCGCATTGTTTCCCGCTTTGGCGACGAGGGCGAACTGCGGGTCGTATCGGCCAAAATGCTGGCCATGGCGCTGCACGGCATGCAGGGAACGCCGTTTATTTATCAGGGCGAGGAACTGGGCATGACCGACCCCGGTTTTACCGCCATCGATCAATACCGGGACGTGGAAAGCCTGAATATGTACCACGGCGGCGTAGCGCAGGGAAGCGATGCCGGACAGTTGCTCAAAATCCTGTCCGCCCGCTCGCGGGACAACAGCCGCACGCCCATGCAGTGGGATGCCGGTAAGCACGCGGGGTTCACCACCGGCACCCCCTGGATCGACGGCTGCAAAAATGCCGATCTCATCAATGCGCAGGCCGCCTTGGCGGATAGCGATTCGGTATTTTATTGTTATCAGCAGCTTATCGCCCTGCGCAAATCGTTGCCGGTGCTGGCCGCAGGGGATTACCGCGATTTATGCCCCGAACATCCCGCGCTTTGGCATTACCAGCGAACTCTGGGCCGCCAGCGCCTCATGGTACTGGCGAATTTGAGCCGCCAGCCCCAGGCGTGGCAACCGGCCAAGGCGTATACCGGCTCCTGGCGGCGCCTGATGGGCAATTATCCCGACGATATTTCCCCGGTTCCCCGGGCGTTGACGCTGCGCCCCTATGAAGCGGTTTACTGGCTGCGCGGGTAATCGCGGCGGGGCAACCATCGCCATTATGCGGCGGCGCCCGCATACACTACCGGAGAAAAAATTGCCGGTGAAATCGCAATAAATATTTTTTTGCGGCGTTTGCCGGCCGCCCGGAAATTTAATGATTTATTTTCAGTAGCATAAATCAAGCCTTGCCGTTTTTTGCTTAAAAACCACGCTGTACAACACTTCGACCGGGTATGTTTTTTATTGAGCAAGGTCAAGTTTAGTTACATTCTCCTGGCTCATACTCTACATCTAGTGGCATAGTTAATTTTAACAAACTAGATATAGTGGTTGCCTTCTCTACCGGTAGCAACGCACGGTTAACGCCCCAAGCGTGGCGTAGCCTGAAAACCATCGGCGGCGAAAGCAACCCATAACCCGCATACAGGAGTCGCATCGTGAAACCGGTAGTGATCAAACGAGACGGTTGCCAGGTCAATTTTGATGAGCAACGGATTTACCAGGCCATAATGCATGCCGCGCAGGCCGCCGGTGTTCAGGATAACGATTATTGCGCCACCGTCGCCGCACTGGTGGGCCAGCAGATGAATTCCCGCTCCCATGTCGATATCCGCGATATCCAGGACGCGGTGGAAAACCAGCTGATGGCGGGGCCGCATAAAACGCTGGCCCGCCTGTATATCGAGTATCGCCACGATCGCGACGTCGCCCGTGAACAACGCGGCCGCCTGAACCAGGAAATCCGCGGTCTGGTCGAGCAGAGCAATATGGCGCTGCTCAACGAAAACGCCAATAAAGACAGCAAGGTCATCCCCACCCAGCGCGATCTGCTGGCCGGCATCGTCGCCAAGCATTACGCGCGCCAGCATATCCTGCCGCGCGACGTGGTGCTGGCCCATGAACGCGGCGAGATCCATTACCACGACCTGGATTACGCGCCGTTCTTCCCGATGTTCAACTGTATGTTGATCGATCTGGAGGGCATGCTGACCAAAGGCTTTAAAATGGGCAACGCGGAAATCGAGCCACCCCGCTCCATCTCCACCGCCACGGCGGTCACCGCGCAGATTATCGCCCAGGTGGCCAGCCATATCTACGGCGGCACCACCATTAATCGTATCGACGAGATCCTGGCGCCCTACGTGGCCGCCAGCTACGACAAGCATCGCAATACCGCCACGCAGTGGAAAATTCCCGACGCGGAAGGTTATGCCTTGTCGCGCACCGAAAAAGAGTGTTACGACGCTTTCCAATCGCTGGAATATGAAGTGAACACCCTGCACACCGCCAACGGCCAGACGCCGTTCGTGACCTTCGGTTTTGGCCTGGGCACCAGCCGCGAATCGCGCCTGATCCAGCAATCCATCCTGCGCAACCGCATTGCCGGGTTGGGTAAAAACCGCAAAACCGCGGTGTTCCCGAAGCTGGTGTTCGCCATTCGCGACGGCCTGAACCATAAATTCAGCGATCCCAACTACGATATCAAGCAGTTGGCGCTGGAGTGCGCCAGCAAACGCATGTACCCGGATATCCTTAATTATGATCAGGTGGTGAAGGTTACCGGTTCATTTAAGACCCCGATGGGCTGCCGCAGCTTCCTCGGCGTTTACGAGGAGAACGGCAGGCAAATCCACGACGGGCGCAACAATCTGGGCGTTATCAGCCTTAACCTGCCGCGCATCGCCCTGGAGGCCAAGCGTGACGAAGCGCGTTTCTGGCAGCTGCTGGATGAACGTCTGGTGCTGGCGAAAAAAGCGCTGATGACCCGTATTGCCCGTCTTGACGGGGTCAAGGCCCGCGTGGCGCCAATCCTGTATATGGAAGGGGCCTGCGGCGTGCGCTTAAAAGCCGATGACGACGTGGCGGAGATTTTCAAAAACGGCCGGGCTTCCATTTCGCTGGGCTTTATCGGCGTGCATGAAACCATTAACGCCCTGTTCGGCGGCCAAACCCATGTCTATGACGATCGGCAACTGCGCGACAAGGCCGTGGCCATCGTGGCCCATCTGAAGGCGGCGACCGACCGCTGGAAAGACGAGACCGGTTACGGCTTCAGCCTGTACAGCACGCCGAGCGAAAACCTGTGCGACCGCTTCTGTCGTTTGGACGCCGCCGAGTTCGGCATCGTCGAGGGCGTAACCGATAAGGGCTATTATACCAACAGCTTCCACCTGGACGTGGAAAAACAGGTCAATCCTTACGACAAACTGGATTTCGAGGCGCCCTATCCTCCGGTCTCCAACGGCGGGTTCATCTGTTATGGCGAATATCCGAACCTGCAGCATAACCTGAAAGCGCTGGAAGACGTCTGGGACTACAGCTATACCCGGGTGCCTTATTACGGCACCAATACGCCGATCGACGAATGCTATGAGTGTGGTTTTACCGGCGAGTTTTCCTGTACCAGCAAAGGCTTCACCTGCCCGAAATGCGGCAATCACAATCCGGCCAAGGTGTCGGTAACGCGCCGGGTGTGCGGCTATCTGGGCAGCCCGGACGCGCGGCCGTTCAATGCCGGCAAGCAGGAAGAAGTGAAACGGCGGGTGAAACATTTGCCCGACGGCCAGTTGGGCTGACAGGGATGAATTATCATCAGTATTACCCGGTGGATGTGATAAACGGCCCCGGCACGCGCTGTACGCTGTTTGTGTCCGGCTGCGTGCATGAATGCCCGGGCTGTTATAACAAAAGCACCTGGCGGCTTAACTCCGGCGTGCCCTTTACGCCGGCGATGGAAGACCGGATTATCGCCGATTTACAGGACACCCGGATCCACCGCCAGGGGCTGACGCTTTCGGGCGGCGATCCGCTGCATCCGCAGAATCTCGACGCCGTGCTGCAACTGGTGCGGCGCGTGCGCGCGGAGTGTCCGGCCAAGGATATCTGGGTCTGGACCGGTTACCGGCTGGAGGAGTTAACCACGGCCCAGCAGGAAGTGGCCGCGTTGATTAACGTGCTGATCGACGGCAAGTTTATCCAGGAACTGCGCGACCCGGCGCTGATTTGGCGCGGCAGCAGCAACCAGGTGGTGCACCACCTGCGTTAAGATTTGGAATCATGCGCAACAACGTCAATGCAACGCTGCCGGTGAACCCGCGCGGCGTTGCCAAAACCCTTCCAGTTTCATCATCCGGTTCAGTCATTCCCCCCTTGCCCGCTGCTGTTTATGTTAAAACGACCCGGTAACCCCGCCCGACGGCCAAAAGACTGGTCGCGGCAAAGCACAAAAAAGGATGTTGCATTTTATATCAGTTATGTAATAATCACGGACGAGAAACAGGATGGAATTCAGATTCAAAAAACAGCTGGTATGGATGGCCGGCAGCAAAAAAGACCTATCATCCCTGCCTGCAAAGGTCGTTAAATCGGTGGGCTATGCCTTGCATCTGGCTCAAGCGGGTCTAACGCCGCCCGATGCCAAGCCACTGGCGGGTTTTCATGGCGCGGGCGTGCTCGAAATCGTCGAGAATCATAACGGCGATACCTATCGCGCTGTCTACACCGTGAAATTTCTCCATGCAATCTTTGTACTGCACTGTTTTCAAAAAAAATCCCGTACCGGCATAGCAACACCCAAACATGATATCGAGTTGATACGATGCCGCCTCGAGAGAGCCAGGAAAATATATGAGGATATGAAAAATGGCAAACTGTAACGAACAGGATTTTGAACTGGGATCGGGCAATGTCTTTGCCGACCTGAATTTGCCCGATGCCGACAGCATGAAAATAAAAGCGGATATCGCCCTGCAGATTATCATCGCCATCCAGGCGCTCGGATTGAACCAGGCCGACGCCGGCAAACGCATGAACCTGCCCCAGGCCCGGGTTTCAGCACTTTATAACGGCAAATTTTTCAATATGTCGGAACAAAAGCTGATGGATTGCCTGAACCGGTTGGGATTTGATATCGACATCACGGTCAGGCCCAGCCATGGATGCACCGGCCACAGGACTTTTTCCGTCGTATGACCCCTCCGGCACGCCGGCCCGTTTACCGCTAGTCATCTGGTTGACCGGCCGTCTCGCACGGATTGTCGCCTGGCAGGATGCACAGCATTACCGCGCTGGATTTGTCAGTTAGTGCAAATTACCCTTGCCCTTTTTCCCTTATCCAGCATAAATTGATGCGCATCAAGAAGCTGTGGATGCTTTTCGCGTTCACTTAAGCCGACCGGTGCGTTTCCCGCGCCGGGATAGCAGATCAAGGGAATTATCGTGTCCTCCGCTTCAGTAACAGAATTCATGGTCAAGCTACGCTGCCGCAGGCGGCGGGTATTCGCCATGATTCTGCTGGCCTTTTGGCTGTTACTGAACGCCCAGCTGGCGCTGGCCAGCCACCAGTGCTCGATGCCGGTTACCGCGCTGCCGGCGGCCCTTGAACACAGCGAGCACATGCTGCGCGATACTATGCCGATGCCGCAGCAGCGCGCCGCCGCGCCCGGTTTATTATGCGATAAGCACTGCGTGCCGGATTCCGCGCAACAAGATACCCAGCATGCGCCCTTCGTGGTCCTGCCCAGCCAAACCGATCTCCAGGTGGCCGAATGGCGCGATGAACCGCGCCTGCCGGATGTCGCCTGGCTTACCCCGCCCATTGTAGGGCCGCCGGCGGAGATTCAGTTCTGCCGGTACCGGTTATAGATCCTGACATAACGCCAACGGTTGCCGTCGCCTGAAAGCGACGGTAGTGGATGACTTATGTTCAGGAATCAATTCAATGCGCACATTCTTTATTGTTGTTCTCTCCGCTATTACTGTTTTTGCCCTGCCCGCGCTTGCCGATGATATGGCCGGCATGGGCGATATGGCCGGTATGCATCCAGATCACGGCATGATGGCCGCGTCAAACGTTAACGCCTCCCCCGCAGACTACCATTCAAACGGCATTATCAAGCGCTGGGATAACCAGCATGTGGCTATCGCCCATCAGGCCATCCCGGCATTGAAATGGCCGCCGATGACCATGACCTTCGCCGTGCCGGCCGAGCTGGACGCGGCAAAGCTTGCGGTCGGCGCCAGGGTGGACTTCAGCTTCCGCCAGGACGCCCAGGGCTATACGCTCACCGCCATTCATTCTCTCCAGCAGTAAGCGAGGATCTTTATGTTGCTACCATGCTCCTCCCGGACGTGGCTGGTCCTTATGCTGTTCGTTTCCGCCGCGGCTCCCGCGGCGCAAATGAGCCTGGATGAGACGCTGGCCCGGGCCGAACGATATTCCGCGGATCTTTCGGCTAATCTCCATCAACGGCAAGCGCTGGAAAATATGGCCGATTCAGCCCTGCAACTACCCGACCCCAAGCTGAAATTCGGCATCGATAACCTGCCGGTGGGCGGCGGCAATGCCCGGCGTTTTACCCGTGAAGACATGACCATGCAGCGCATCGGCATCATGCAGGATTATGTCAGCGGCGCCAAACGCGAGCGCAAAGCGGACGCGATCAGGGCCGAAGCGGCCTCCACCGCCGCCGGTTATCAAAATCTGCGCGCACGGCTACAGCGGGATACCGCCCAGGCCTGGCTGGATCTGGCCCTGTCGCAGCAGGCGGTGGAGGCGGCGAGCCATCTGCTGACGGAAAGCCAGCGGCAGATAGCCGTGCAGCGGGCGGCGGTAGCCGGCGGCGGCAGCGCCGCCGCGGTGCTGGACGGCCGCCTGGTGGTGATCGATATGCGCGATGCGCTTAGCGATGCGCAACGGGATGTGGCGATGGCGCAGGCGCGCCTGCTGCAGCTGACCGGCGTCGAGGGCATCCAGACCGGCGGTTCCCTGCCGCGGATCGACCGTTTGCCGGCCGACCCGGAGGTGTTGGCCCAGGGCGTGAACCAGCACCCCGAAATCATGCAGGCGCGGCGCGAGGCGGAAGTCTCTCAGGCCCGTTCCGCCCAGTCGGCGGTGGCGGCTATTCCGGATGTCGGCGTGGAAGTCTATTACGGCAAGCGCGACAGCGGCCGCGACGATATGGCCGGTATTATGTTTACCGTCGATCTGCCGTTGTTCCAGTCTCAGCGTCAGGATAAGGATCATGCCGCCGACCAGTCGCGTACCTTCGAGGCCAACGATCGCCTGGCGCAGACCATTCGGGATCATACCGCGCAGCTGAATATCCTGGTGGCGCAGTACCAGGCCGCCCAGGCACGCTGGCTGCGGCAGCGGGACGAAGTGCTGCCGCTGCAGAAACAGCGATTGCAATTGATACAGGCGCAGTATCGCGCCGGCAGCGCCACGCTCGCCGAACTGCTGGGCGCGCGCAGCGCGCTGCTGGCCAGCGAGCAGAATGAAAACCGCGCGGCCAGGGAACTGGCGCAAAGCTGGGCCGCCATTCGTTATCTTATTCCGCAGGAGAACAGGTCATGAACCGTATCACCACCGGACGTATCCTCGCCGTCGTCCTGGCCCTGGCCGCGCTGTGCGCCGCCTTCGCCGCCGGTTATTTCCTGCGCCGCCCGCCGGAGGCGGCAACCGCGCCGGCCCAGGCCAATCCCGCGCCGGCGGCGGACAGCGGCCGCCGGGTTCTGTATTGGTACGATCCGATGTCGCCGGCGCAGCGCTTTGACAAACCCGGGAAATCACCTTTTATGGATATGCCGCTGACGCCGCGTTACGCCGACGAGACGCAGCAGGACGGCGGCGTGACCGTCAGCGCCCGCCAGCAGCAAAACCTGGGCGTGCGTTTGGGTACGGTGGAGCCGCGGGTGGTGCAGCCGCGCTTCGATGCGTTCGGTACCGTCAGTATCGACGATCGGGGTATTCAGGTCATACCGGCGCGCGCCAACGGACTGGTGGAAAAACTCTATGTGCGCGCCGAACAACAGTTGGTGAAAAAGAACCAGCCGCTGGCACGGCTGTGGATCCCGGAATGGAGCGCCGCCCAGCAGGAGTATCTGGCGGTGCGGCATCTGGGCGATGCGTCGCTCACCGCGGCGGCGCGCCAGCGTCTGCAACTGTTGTTTATACCGGAGGATATTATCCGCGCGATTGAAAAAACCGGCCGGCCGCAGACCCGTATCGACGTGCGGGCGCCGGAGCAGGGATTTATCAGCCGCCTGGACGTGCGCGAAGGCAGCCAGGTCGCCACGTCCCAGGCGATGTTTGAGCTTAGCTCGCTCGATCCGGTCTGGGTGGTGGTGGATTATCCTGAATCCCAGGCCGGGGCTCTCCAGCCCGGCAGCGACGTCCAGGCCACGACCTCACGCTGGCCGGGAGACATGTTCCACGGCCGGATTGCGGAAATGCTGCCGGTGGTGGATAACGCCACCCGCACCTACCGGGCGCGCATCGCGCTGGAAAACCATGACGGCAGGCTACAGCCCGGCATGTATCTTAACGTACGCCTGGCGCAGGCGGCGCAGGGAGAAACCGTATTAACCATGCCGCAGGACGCGCTGATCCAGACCGGCAGCCGCAATACCGTGCTGCTGGCCAAGGGCGATGGGCATTTCACCCCGGTCAGCGTTACCGCCGGGCGGGAGTTCGGCGATTGGGTGGAAGTGCGAAAAGGGCTGGCCGCCGGCGACCGGGTGGTCACCTCGGGACAGTTTCTGATTGACTCCGAAGCCAGCCTGCGCAGCGCCCTGCCGCAGATGACGGACGAGACGGACGCCTCATCGCCGACGGCACAGGACGCCGGGGTGGCATCGCCAGCCGCGGCAACGGATGACCCATCCATGGGCGGCATGGAGGGCATGGACCGGTCGGCTCCAGCCGGCGCGGCGCATCCGTCCGCCGCCGCGCAGGAATACGCCACCGAAGGCGTTATCGATGCGGTAAACGGCGAAATGGCGACGTTATCGCACCATGCGGTACCCGGCCTGAACTGGCCGCCGATGACCATGGATTTTATCCTGCCCGCGGGAGGGATGCCCAAGGGCATCGCCGTCGGCAGCCGCGTCGCATTCCACTTTACGCTTGACGACGGCGGCGCGCGCATCACCCAAATGCTGCCGCTGGAGGGCGCCAAATGATTGCCTTTATTATTCGCTGGTCGCTGCGCAACCGGCTGCTGGTACTGCTGGCCGCCGGCCTGCTTACCGCCTGGGGCATCTGGTCCCTGCAGCGTATGCCGGTGGACGCGCTGCCGGATCTGTCCGACGTGCAGGTGATTATCCGCGTCAGTTATCCCGGCAAGGCGCCGCAGGTGGTGGAGGATCAGGTGACCTATCCGCTGACCACCACCATGCTGTCGGTGCCGGGGGCCACCACCGTGCGCGGATTTTCGATGTTTGGCGACGCCTATGTCTATATCCTGTTCGCGGACGGCACCGATCCCTACTGGGCGCGATCTAGGGTGCTTGAGTATCTCAGCCAGGTGCAGTCTACGCTGCCGGCGGAGGCCAAGGCCAGCCTGGGGCCGGACGCCACCGGCGTCGGCTGGGTATACGAATACGCGCTGGTGGACAAAACCGGCCGCCACAGCCTGGCCGATCTGCGCGCCATCCAGGATTGGGTGCTGAAATTCGAGCTGAAAACCGTGCCGAACGTGTCGGAGGTGGCAAGCGTCGGCGGCATGGTGCGCCAATACCAAATCCTGCTGAAACCGGACCGGCTGCGGGCGCTGAACCTGTCCCACCAGCAGGTTATCGACGCGGTTAAGCAAGCCAACCAGGAAGGCGGCGGTTCGGTACTGGAAATGAGCGAAGCCGAGTACATGGTACGCGCCGCCGGCTACCTTAAAACCCCGGGGGATTTTGACCATATCGTCATTACCTCGCGCGGCGGCGTCCCGGTGCTGCTGTCCGATGTGGCCGACATCCGCCTGGGACCTGAAATGCGGCGCGGCGTGGCCGAGCTGAACGGCGAAGGAGAAGTGGCCGGCGGCATCGTTATCATGCGCTACGGTAAAAACGCGCTGGAAACCATAAACGCCGTAAAACAAAAACTGAACGAGGTGCGGCGCAGCTTGCCGCCGGGCGTGCAAATCGTGCCGGTCTATGACCGCTCCAGCCTTATCAAGCAGGCCATTGAAACCCTGTCCCATAAGCTACTGGAAGAGTTTATCGTCGTGGCGCTGGTGTGCAGCCTGTTCCTGTTTCACTTCCGCTCGGCGCTGGTGGCGATCATTACCCTGCCGTTGGGCATCCTCGGCGCCTTTATCGTCATGCATTACCAGGGAGTTAACGCCAATATCATGTCGCTCGGCGGCATCGCCATCGCCATAGGCGCCATGGTGGATGCGGCGATAGTCATGATTGAGAATATGCACAAGGTGCTGGAAAAATGGCGTCATGAGCATCCCGGCCAGACCCCGGCGGGCGAGGACTACTGGGAAATCTCGGCCCGCGCCTCCACCGAGGTGGGACCGGCGCTGTTTTGCAGCCTGCTTATCATCACCCTGTCGTTTATTCCGGTGTTTTCGCTCGAGGCGCAGGAGGGCAAGATGTTCGGCCCGCTGGCGTTTACCAAAACCTATGCCATGGCGATCTCGGCGGGGTTGGGCATTACCCTGGTACCGGTGTTGATGGGCTATTTTATCCGGGGGCGTATTCCGGATGAACACGCCAACCCGCTTAACCGCGGGCTAATCCGCATGTACCAGCCGCTGCTGGACAAGGTGCTGCAATGGCCGAAAACCACGCTGGCCCTGTCGCTGGCGCTGCTGGTGGTCACCCTGCTGCCGCTCAGCCGCCTGGGTACCGAGTTTATGCCGGCCCTGGACGAGGGAGATTTATTATATATGCCCTCCACCCTGCCCGGCATATCGGCGCGGGAAGCCGCCCGGCTGCTGCAGCAAACCGACCGGCTGATTAAAACCGTACCGGAAGTGGCCACGGTCTTCGGCAAGGCGGGACGGGCCGAAACCGCCACCGACCCGGCGACGCTGACGATGCTGGAAACCACCATCCATTTCAAGCCCAAAGATCAGTGGCGTCCAGGCATGACCACTGAAAAGCTGGTGCAGGAACTGGACCGGACGGTCTCGCTGCCGGGGGTGGCCAATATCTGGGTGCCCCCCATCCGCAACCGGCTGGATATGCTGGCAACCGGGATTAAGAGCCCGGTGGGGATCAAAGTGAACGGCAATAATATCGAGCAGGTCGAGGCGGTGGCCCAGCAGATCGAGCGGGTGGTGAAAAACGTCCCCGGCGTCACCTCGGCGCTGGCGGAACGGCTGAACGGCGGTCGCTATATCGATATCAATATCGATCGGGTGCGGGCCGCCCGCTACGGCGTATCGGTGGCCGAGCTGCAGTCCATCGTGGCGGCGGTCATCGGCGGTGATAATATCGGCGAAACCATAGAAGGCCGCGAACGTTTCCCTATCAACGTGCGCTATCCGCGCGAGCTGCGCGATTCGGTGCAAAAACTACGCGACCTGCCGGTAGTGACCGCCGGCGGGGCGCAGGTCAGCCTGTCCGACCTGGCGGATATCCGCGTCAGCGAAGGCCCGCCGATGCTGAAAAGCGAAAACGCCCGCCTTTCGGACTGGATCTACGTCGATTTACGCGGCCGCGATCTTAAATCCGCCGTGCAGGAAATGCAGCGCACGGTGGCGCGGCAGGTGCAACTGCCGGAGGGCGTATCCTTAAGCTGGTCGGGACAGTTTGAATACCTGGAACGCGCCAGCGCCAAGCTGAAAATCGTACTGCCCTTTACGCTTGCGATAATTTTTGTCCTGCTCTATGTCACCTTCGGCCGGGTCAGGGACGCGCTGCTGATTATGGGCACGCTGCCCTTCGCCCTGATAGGCGGCGTCTGGCTGCTCTACCTGCTGCATTATAATCTCTCGGTGGCGGCGGCGGTGGGATTCATCGCCCTGGCGGGGGTGGCGGCGGAGTTCGGGGTGATCATGGTGCTCTACCTTAACCATGCCATGGAAAACCACCGCACCGGCAACGAACCGCTCAGCGAAGCGCAACTGCTGGCGGCCATCCGCGAAGGCGCGGTGCTGCGCGTACGGCCCAAGGTGATGACGGTGGCCACCATCATGGCCGGCCTGCTGCCCATCATGTGGGGCGGCGGCGTCGGGTCCGAAGTGATGCAACGCATCGCCGCGCCGATGATCGGCGGCATGGTCAGCGCGCCGCTGCTGTCGATGCTGGTGATACCGGCGCTGTATCGCCTATTGCACCGCAAAGGTTAACGCGCCAACGGCATGCCAGGCCCGCTAACGCTGAACGCAATGCGGACGTGTTCACGGGAGAGCATGCCATCTTCAGAATGGCGTCGCGGTTGACGCCTTCAGCGCCAGCATCTGCTTTTCATACGCCAGGGCTTTATCGCCATCGAACTGGTTTTCCCACTTGGCAATCACCAGCACCGCCAGCGCGTTGCCCACCACATTCAGGGCGGTACGGGCCATATCCAAAATCCGATCGACGCCGGCGATAAACGCCAGCCCTTCCAACGGAATGCCCACGCTGCCAAGCGTCGCCAGCAAAACCACGAATGATACCCCCGGCACGCCGGCAATCCCCTTCGAGGTCACCATAAGCGTCAGCACCAATACGATCTCCTGGCCGATCGACAGCTCGATGCCATACAGCTGGGCGATAAAAATAGCCGCAATACTCTGGTACAGCGTGGAACCGTCCAGGTTAAAGGAATAACCGGTCGGCACCACAAAGCTGGTGATAGCCGCGGGCGCGCCATAGGCCTCCATCTTCTCGATAATGCGCGGCAGCACGCTTTCCGAACTGGCGGTGGAATAGGCCAGGATCAGCTCTTCCTTAAGGATGCGGATAAGCGTCCAGATACGCAAATGGCACAACCGCGCCACCAGCCCCAACACCACCAGGGCGAAAAACAGGATCGCCGCATACACCAACAGTACCAGCTTGGCCAACGGCAGCAGCGAGGCGAAACCAAAATTGGCCACGGTCACCGCAATCAGCGCGAATACCCCCACCGGCGCATAACGCATGATCATATGGGTCACTTTAAACATGGTCTCGGCCACGGCCTTAAACACGTTAAGCAGCGGCGTTTTGGTCTCGGAGGGCAACGCCGCCAGGCCTAAACCGAATAACACCGAGAAGAAAATGATCGGCAGCATATCGCCACGCGCCATGGCGGCGAAAATATTTTGCGGTATCAGCGAAAGGAGAGTGCCCACCAGACTATGGTTGCCGCTTTGCACCTGTTCCGTGGTTTTTTCATATTGGGAAATATCCGCCACCGCAAGCGTAGACATATCAATCCCATGCCCAGGCTGGAACACATTGGCAAGCGTAATACCCAACACTATGGCCAGGGTAGTGATAATTTCGAAATAAACGATAGTCTTCAGACCCAGGCGACCGAGCTTTTTAGCGTCGCCGACGCCCGCGATGCCCACCACCAACGTGGATATGACAATGGGCACCACGATCATCTTGATAAGACGGATGAAAATCTCGCCCGCCGGCGCAAGGATATTACCGATGAACCATATCCTGGCCTCTACCTGATCATGCAGCATCGCTCCGACGCCGATGCCCAGGATAAGCGCCAAAAGAATTTGCCAGGCAAGCGTAATTTTTAACTTTTTCATAACATTTACAATTTCCCGAAGTGATTCCGTCGTGGCCAATAGCGGCCCAAGTACGTCGTCGCGCGTCCTTTTTTGCCCCTTGTCGTGGGGCGCGGCCGAGCCTGTTTACAGGCTGCATAAAAAAAAGGACGTCACTCTGTACCATCTTGAAAACACTTAATGCAAGCCCTGATTTATACCAGCTTGGACGCGATTTAACTTGTTGCGTGGTAAATAGGAATGAAATAACAAATAATTTATTGTTTTATATTGATAAATTTAATTTTTCCACGCAATTTTCCCCAGTTAACCCTTCGGTTTTCAGCCAGTATTTATTTATTTTCCCCCTTTTATCTACGGCGAAAAAGCGAGCAAAAAACCAGCTTATGTATGATAAATAAAATCCCCATACAGCCACAAAAAGTGTAACTCCCGGCAGATTTATGCACGCTTTCGCAAAACCTCATTATTGATGCGTGATCTAACGCGCAAAAAAGAAACAAAGGTTTCACGGCAGGTTTAATTAACCACCGCTTGACATATTATTAACAAATACAAGGAGGAAACCATGAGCCATCCCCATACGTACCCTATTTCCGACGCGATTGCGCAACGCGCCTTATTATCCCGGGAGCAATATCGGCAGCTTTATCAACAGTCTGTCACCGATCCCGACGCCTTCTGGGGCGAACAGGGAAAGATTATTGATTGGATCACGCCTTACCAAAAGGTGAAAAACACCTCTTTCGACCCCGGCCACGTGCGAATTCGCTGGTTTGAGGACGGAACTCTCAATGTATCCGCCAACTGCCTGGACCGGCACCTGGCGGAACGCGGCGATCAGACCGCCATTATCTGGGAGGGGGACGACGCACGGGAAAGCCAGACCCTGACCTACCGGCAACTGCATCTGGCGGTGTGCCGTTTCGCCAACGTGCTTAAACAGCAGGGCGTCGCCAAAGGCGATGTCGTGGCGATTTATATGCCCATGGTGCCTGAAGCGGCGGTGGCCATGCTGGCCTGCGCCCGCATCGGCGCAATCCATTCGGTGATTTTCGGCGGATTCTCCCCCGAGGCGATTGCCGGACGCATTGTCGATTCCAGCGCCAAACTGGTTATCACCGCCGACGAAGGCATCCGTGCCGGACGAAAGATCCCGTTGAAAAAGAATATCGACGACGCGCTGAATAATCCGGCGGTAAAAACCATCGAGCGGGTGATTGTGTTCAAGCGCACCGGTAAAGAAATCGACTGGACCGACGGGCGCGATCTCTGGTGGCATGAAGCGGTGGCGCAAGCCGCGGACGACTGCCCGCCGACGGCAATGAACGCCGAGGATCCGCTGTTTATCCTTTACACCTCCGGGTCGACCGGTAAACCCAAAGGCGTACTGCATACCAGCGGCGGCTACCTGGTCTATGCCGCCCTGACCTTTAAATATGTCTTTGATTATCATCCCGGCGATATTTACTGGTGTACCGCCGACGTCGGCTGGGTCACCGGCCACAGCTATCTGCTCTACGGCCCGCTGGCCTGCGGCGCCGTTACCCTGATGTTCGAAGGGGTGCCGAACTGGCCCGACGCCCGGCGCATGGCGCAGGTGGTGGATAAGCATCAAGTCAATATTCTCTACACCGCGCCGACCGCCATCCGCGCGCTGATGGCCGAGGGCGACAAGGCTATCGAGGGCACCAGCCGCGCATCGCTGCGCATTATGGGTTCGGTGGGAGAACCCATCAATCCGGAAGCCTGGGAGTGGTATTACCATAAAATCGGCAGTGCCAAATGTCCGATCATGGATACCTGGTGGCAGACCGAAACCGGCGGTTTCATGATAACCCCCTTGCCGGGGGCCGTGGCGTTAAAACCCGGATCCGCCACTCTGCCGTTTTTTGGCGTCCAGCCTGCGCTGGTGGATAACGGCGGCGCGCTCCAGGAAGGCGCCGGCGAGGGTAACCTGGTGATTACCGATTCATGGCCGGGACAGGCACGTACCCTGTACGGCGATCACGACAGGTTCGAGCAAACCTATTTTTCCACCTTCAAAGGCATGTATTTCAGCGGCGACGGCGCCAGGCGCGATGAGGACGGTTATTTCTGGATAACCGGCCGGGTGGACGATGTGCTGAACGTTTCCGGCCACCGCCTCGGCACCGCGGAAATCGAGTCGGCGCTGGTATCGCACCCGAAAATCGCCGAGGCGGCGGTGGTGGGCATCCCGCACGCAATCAAAGGACAGGCTATCTATGCCTATATCACCCTTAACCACGGCGAGATGCCCACCGCCGACCTCTACAACGAGGTGCGCAGTTGGGTGCGCAAGGAAATAGGCTCCATCGCCACCCCGGATATTCTGCACTGGACCGACTCATTACCTAAAACCCGCTCCGGCAAGATTATGCGGCGCATTCTGCGCAAGATTGCCGCAGGCGACACCAGTAATCTTGGCGACACCTCGACGCTTGCCGATCCCGGCGTCGTTGAAAAGCTGTTGGAAGAAAAACACTCAATGGATATGCCTTCATAAAAAAAACCACGCCGTCCGCGGACGGCGCTTTCCGATCTTTACCTTTACCCTACTGGAGAGTCCGTGATGAATGACGTCATTTATCAAAGGATAGCGAATAACCCGCATTTCAAGGAACTGGTGACCAAACGCCAGCATTTTGCCGCACTGCTGTCGTTGATTATGCTGGTCGTCTATTACGGTTTTATCCTGCTGATAGCCTTTGCGCCGGGCTGGCTGGGCACGCCTATCCATGAGGGAACCAGCATCACGCGCGGGATCCCGATAGGTGTCGGTATTATCGTGCTCTCTTTTGTCCTGACCGCGGTGTATGTCATCCGCGCCAATGGCGAGTTTGAACGCCTGACTCAACAGCTCCTGCGCGAGGTACGGTACAATGGTTAAATTCCTCAGGCTCCCGGCGGGATTGCTGTTTAGCTTCCCTCTGCTGGCGCAGGCGGCGCCTGGCGACAGGCAACCGTTGAACGTCCAGGCCATTATCCTGTTCGTGCTGTTTGTCGCCCTGACGCTGTATATCACCTATTGGGCCTCGAAAAGAACCCGTTCGCGCAAGGATTATTATACCGCCGGCGGCAATATTACCGGTCTGCAAAACGGCCTGGCCATCTCCGGCGACTTTATGTCGGCGGCGTCATTCCTGGGCATATCCGCGCTGGTGTATACCTCAGGCTATGACGGACTGATTTATTCCCTGGGTTTCCTGGTCGGCTGGCCGATTATCCTGTTTCTGATAGCGGAACGTCTGCGCAATCTCGGCCGTTACACCTTTGCCGACGTCGCCTCTTACCGCCTGAAGCAAAAACCCATCCGCATCCTGTCCGCCTGCGGTTCGCTGGTGGTGGTGGCGCTGTACCTGATAGCCCAGATGGTGGGCGCGGGCAAGCTTATCCAATTGCTGTTCGGCCTTAATTATCATGTGGCGGTGGTGCTGGTCGGTATTCTGATGGTGCTGTATGTGCTGTTCGGCGGCATGCTGGCCACCACCTGGGTGCAGATTATCAAGGCGGTTCTGTTGCTGGCCGGGGCCAGTTTTATGGCGCTGATGGTGATGAAAACCGTTAATTTCAGTTTTGATACGCTATTTTCCGAAGCCATGAAGGTACATAGCAAAGGCGCCGCGATCATGCGGCCCGGCGGGCTGGTTTCCGATCCCATTTCCGCGCTGTCGCTCGGGCTGGCGCTAATGTTCGGCACCGCCGGCCTGCCGCATATCCTGATGCGTTTTTTCACCGTCAGCGACGCCCGGGAAGCGCGTAAAAGCGTGCTGTACGCCACTGGCTTTATGGGATATTTCTACTTTTTAACCTTTATCATCGGCTTTGGCGCGATTCTGCTGGTCGGCGCCAACCCGGTGTTCAAGGACAGCGCCGGCGCGCTGCTGGGCGGCTCCAATATGGCGGCCATCCACCTGGCCAACGCGGTGGGCGGCAATTTCTTCCTCGGCTTTATTTCGGCGGTGGCCTTTGCCACTATCCTGGCGGTGGTGGCGGGCCTGACCCTGGCCGGGGCGTCGGCGGTTTCCCACGATCTTTATGCCAGCGTCATCAAGGAAGGCAAAGCCACCGAGCGCGATGAGCTGAAAGTCTCGAAAATCACCGTACTGATCCTGGGCATCGTCGCCATCGCGCTGGGCATCGCATTTGAAAAGCAGAATATCGCCTTTATGGTGGGGCTGGCCTTCTCCATCGCCGCCAGCTGTAATTTTCCCATTATCCTGCTGTCGATGTACTGGTCCAGGCTGACCACGCGCGGGGCCATGGTGGGCGGCTGGCTGGGATTGATTACCGCCGTGACGCTGATGATCCTGGGGCCGACCGTCTGGGTGCAGGTACTGGGCCATGCCGCGCCGATTTTCCCGTATGAGTATCCGGCGCTGTTTTCCATGCTGGCGGCGTTTATCGGTATCTGGGTGTTTTCCATTACCGATACCTCGGCGCAGGGGGCTGGGGAACGCGCGCTATTCTTTGCCCAGTTTATCCGCTCGCTGACCGGTGTGCGCGAGCCTAACGCCGTACGGCCGGAAACGCCGGCTCCGGCTGCGTTTAAAAAAGCCTGATTGACTTGGCCAGGATTTCGCCGGCGACTGGCGCAGCGGATTATGAAGCCTTGGTCAGGGTTTCGCCGGCGACTGGCGCAGCGGATTATGAAGCCTTGGTCAGGGTTTCGCTTGCAATGGGTTAGGTTGTTATATGTATTGCCCGGCGCCGGCAAGCGACAAAGGGGGCCGTTCGCCCGGCCCCCTTTGATCCCCGTGCGTCCGGCAGATCGTGCGCCGCTGCGCGGTCCCCGGCAACGCTTCATCACGGCTTTAGGACCGCAAGGGACGCGCTCCCGGCGCGACCCTTGGCTTTCGCCGCTCCCGGCGGCTCATCCAGCCGCGATGCGCGCCGCCGGCGCACTCGATGCCGGCACAAGGTCAACACCATCGCCTGTGGGTAAAATAGTGTTTTGGGTTTATAGCGGTATGCACTTACCGGTAAAAGATATCAGTATTAATTTTGCGCCAGGGATAAGAGTGAATGCCTGATGTGTATTAGCTCAGACTTGATCCGACAGATTTCGTAGGTAGAACATTATCAAACCTGACAGTCTGGTTTGAGCGAGATATAGTCATTCGCACCCTGAGAATTACACTTTGAAGTGATTCAGGGTATGCGCTTACTGGTTACGAATATTGAGCGAGAATCATGTGATGATCGCCGCTTTCCTTTCGAACCAGTAGGTGCTCCACGTTCGCTAACGAATACTCAGGGCATGCAGATAAACTGCTGGCTATATTTCTTTCGAAAAGCGTGGAATGCATACCAATCCCCGATAAAAAGGAGTTGGTGATGACTGCGATAAATCAGTTTGCTGCGCACGTTGGTCTGGACTGGGCAGATAAAAAACACGATGTCTGTGTTCAGTTTAAAAACGGCGAACGCGTATTCCATGTGATTGAACATACAGCAGAAGCGCTTGATGCCTGGCTTACTGAGTTACACCAGAAGGTAAAAGGTAGAATCGCAATAGCTCTCGAGCTTAAGAAGGGACCCGTGGTATATGCTCTTCAAAAATATCCCTTTATCACCGTTTTCCCCGTCCACGCTTTGTCACTGGCTCGTTACCGGCAAGCCTTCTCTCCCAGCGGCGCTAAAGATGACCCGCAGGATGCAGAGCTGGCATTAGAGTTAATGCTGCGTTATCCCCAAAAGATAAAAGCTATTGAACCCGACAATGCGGATATCCGGTTACTCCAGCAACTGGTTGAGCAGCGTCGTCAACTGGTTGAAGATAAACGCCGTTTTGTGAACCGTATAATCAACACGCTTAAACAGTATTATCCTCAGCCCCTGGAGTGGTTCTCACATCGGGGTAGCTTACTGTTGTGTGAACTGATTATACGATGGCCCAGTCTGCAACAACTTAAACGAGCCAGGCGCGACACGATCCGCAACTTTCTGAATGCCAAAGGTGGTCGCGCAATGGCCCTTACCGAGCAGCGTGTTGTAAGTATTGATAACGCGATCCCATTGACGACAGACTCGAGTGTTATAGAGGCTAATGCTTTGATGGCAACAGCACTGGCGACACAAATTAAAGTCGTGAGTGAAATCATCAAAACCTATGACGAACGAATCGAAAGGCTATTTGACACGTTGCCAGATGCGGGGCTGTTCAAATCACTTCCGGGCATGGGACCTTGTATGGGCCCAAGAATGCTTGCTGCACTTGGTGATAACCGCAACCGGTTTAATAGCGCTGAAGAAATTCAAAACTACGCAGGTATTGCACCGGTGACAGAAAGAAGTGGCCAGAAATCCTGGGTTCACTGGAGATGGCAGTGTGCCAAGTTCGTCAGGCAGACCTTCGTTGAATGGGCTGCCAAGACGGTTAACTCATCATACTGGGCCAGACTTTATTATCAGGGACTGCGAGAAAAAGGAAAATCTCACCAGTCTGCAATCCGGGCTCTTGCCTTCAAATGGATAAGGATCATTTACCGCTGCTGGAAGACCAGAACCCAGTACGATGAAGCGAAGTATTTGCTGGCTCTCGAAGCACGACACTCGCCCTTACTGAAGCCATAAAAAGCTTGTCGAATGTCTCAGGGCGTGAGCGGAAGTTCGGAATGCATACTTGAATCAAGGTGTCTTGAGTCATAGGGAGAAGATCACTTTAACTGGCTCTAAGGTTAGTCACGATTTAATTTCTCACATACATTTTGCAAAAATATAGATTTAATTCAATAAATTATGAAGCGCGTTAGGCTATTTTAGCTTTACCTATCTTTTTTGTTGTATCTCCTATCTTCGATTTGTACAGTCATGCAGACAAACTAAGGAGAATTGCCATGATTTACACTGAACGCCTTGAATTGATTCATAAAAGTGGGGACGTGCTTTACCCTGTAAAGGTAACCAGAAAATCAACGGGAAAAACTGCCTTTCACCTTGTACCATTTGGCCTGGATAAAACTGACGACCTCGTGGAGGTGGAAGATCCTTCAGAAGCAATTCGGCTGGTGATTGATGAACGTCATTCCATTCGCTGTAGCACAATTACAGCCACTATTACGGACAAAAAGGGCAAGCGAATTAAGCGAACAGGAATATACAACATTAAGGGAATTAGCATAAAAGAATACAATGTCAGGTAATGGCGCATAGCTGCCTGTCAGATTAGGTTTGGCCCTGTGTCGTAGTTGTTCCAGGTCAAGTCTGAGCTAATACACCTGATGAATGATAACTGAATGCCCAATCTTCGTTGCCTGATGCTGCCCACGTTTACCTTAGAAACTTAAAGCCTTACTGCCTCCCTGCATTCCTGCTTTACTGCGTGACTTCCTCTCTGTCTTATCGCCTTCCTGTCTTACTGCTTTCCTGCGTGACTGCCGTACCACCTTCTGCCTTCCTGCCTTACCGCATTGTGCATGACTTTGTGACGCCGTAATTTGCTCTTCGCTCTGCCAGCCGCGCCTGATAGTGTTAAACGCATCTCGCCGCCAGACCTTACCCGCAGCCTTAGCGGCGCTATCGCTGCATGAAATTCATTACAAACAGAGACATAGGTCCCGGCATAAAGCGCGCTGACGGCGCCTGTGACCCCGGCATGAGCCGCCGGGAGCGGCGAAAGGCCCGGTAGCGCCGGGAGCGCTAACCGGGCCGGTGCATCACGGGGGCATGGGTGGTGGAAGGCATCGCGCAGCGACGCGCGACCTGCCGGGCGCGGGGAAGTCCAGAAGGGGCGCGCGTGCGCCCCTTCTGGTCGCTTGCCGGCACCCGGCAATACCTATAACACCCAACGCATGGCAAGCGAAAACCCTGCCGTCACCCACTTATTTTACCCATTAAATCAATTCATTAATGTGAATTCACCACATCAGCCGCCCAATAAGCGGCGCCACCATTACCGTAAGCACTCCTGCCAGCATCATCACCAGGCTTGACACCACGCCCTCTTCCCGGCCCAGCTCATAGGCGCGCGCGGTGCCCGCCCCGTGGGACGACGCGCCGAGGCCGGCGCCTTTGGCCATTTTGCCCGTAACAGCTAGACGCAAAAAAACAATATCGCCAATCGCCATGCCGAACACGCCGGTGATCACCACAAACAGCGCCACCAGATCCGGCTGGCCGCCCATCTGTTTAGCCGCCTCCAGCGCGAACGGCGTGGTGATGGAACGCACCGCCAGGCTACGCTGTATCACCTCTGGCAGCGCCAGCAGGCGCGCCAGCCATACCGAGCTGATGACCGCCGTTAGCGTCGCGACAATAACGCCGGCGCATAGCGATAGCCAATGCTGGCGGATAATAACCAGGTTCTCATAAACCGGCACGGCAAAAGCAATGGTGGCGGGTCCCAGCAGCCATAACAGCCAATGGGTTTCCACCAGATAGTGCTGATAGGAAACATGGGTCACCGCCAGCAAGGCAACTAATACCGCCGGGGTAAAAATCAGCGGCATCAGCATCAGATGATGAAAATGGCGGTAAAGGTGTTTATTAGCAAAATATAAAACCAAGGTCACAAATAAACAGACCATACCCAGGATAATATCAATCATGATGGGGTCTTTTGCGCGTCAGCCAGACTTCAAAACGGTAAACACGGTCTACCACCAAGCCGGTTATCCCCAACACCAGCACGGTGCTCAAGGCAATCACCACAAAAATGCGCCAGCCATCCACCATCAGCATTTGGGTATAATTAATCACCGCCACCACGGCGGGGACAAAAAACAGCAGCATCTCCGCCAATAGCCAGCGCGCCCCGGCCGCAACCCAGTTTATGGGCAAAATACCCGATAAAATCAGCGCCAGCAGCATAAACATGCCCACCACGTTGGCGGGCAGCGGCAGATGAAAACGCGCCACCAATTGCTGGGCTATCAGGAACAGGCCGATATACAGCCCCACCTGGAGCGGGAGTTGACATTGCATCACGCGCGGCGGCAGGTTCAGATGCCCTTGCGTCAGCATGACCGGATCCTTTTTGCAGAAAAGAAAAAGCATTATAGGCCGGCGGGCAAACTTGCTGAAAATGAATTAATATCATGCATATCATTACCTATTGGAATAATCATGGATATCCGCGCCCTGCGATATTTTGTGGAAGTGGTCAGGCAGCAAAGCTTTACCCGCGCGGCACAAACGTTGTTTGTCACCCAACCGACCATCAGTAAAATGCTCAAGCATCTGGAAGAGGAGCTGGATTGCACGCTGCTGATTCGCGAGGGCCGCCGGCTGCGCCTGACCGACAGCGGCCAGGCGGTTTATCACCGCGGGCTGGGCATCATCGATCAATTCCATCAGTTGGAAACGGAGCTGGAGGACATCGGCTCATTGAAAAAAGGACGCCTGCGGCTGGGCATTCCGCCCATGGTCGGCACACAGATGGCGGACCTGATACGGGATTTCCGCCGCCAATATCCGGGGATGGAATTACAGATCGCCGAGTTTGGCGGATTGACGGTACAGCAAGCGGTATTGTCCGGCGAACTGGATGTGGCGCTGACCGCGTTAACCGCCGATACCGAGGCCGATCTAACCGTACTGCCCCTGTTCGGCCATCCGCTTTGCGCGGTGGTGCCGCGCGCGGCGCCCTGGCTTGGGCGCGGCACGGTGCCTTTTGCCGAGCTGGGCGGTTGGCCGATACTGATTTATAACGAAGATTTTGCGCTTTACCGGCAGTTAATCACCGCTTTCCAGGCTGAGGGCATCAATCCGCAGATCGCGGTACGCAGCGGGCAATGGGATTTTCTGGCGGCCATGGTCGAGGCGGGTATCGGCATCGCCATCCTGCCCGAACCCATCTGCCGGCGGCTGGACCAAAGCCGGCTGCTGGCGTTGCCGGTGGCGCCGTTGATGATGTGGCAACTGGGGCTTATCTGGCGCCAGGGCAGTTATCTTTCGCACGGCGCCCAGGCCTGGATTGCCGCCTGCCGGCAACACTGGCGGCAAACCTAGCCGGCCCGGCATCGGGACACCGAGGCGTCCATAAATGCCAAGTCTTTATTCCCGCTCGATCAGCAGCGCCTCGAGCAAGTCCAAATCGTGCAGCAGCTTCATCAGGGTTTCATTGCTGATTTTTTGCTGGGCGCGCAAATGATAATATTCCCCCCGCTCGGCGCGCAGCGCGTTGAGGCGCATGCGCCGCTCCAGGTTTTCCGCCAACAGCGCATCGCCCTGATCGCTCTTGCCGTCGACGCGCCGGCGCAGGTTGCCCATCACCCGCGCGCTAACCTCGTTAAGCAGCTGGGTATCGATATTCTCTTCATTATCGCCGGCCAGACGCTCCTGCATCTTGCGCAGGCTTTCGATGGCCACCTCGGCGGCGGCGGCGCGCGCCATGCGTTCTTCCTTGCGGTGCAGCGTCTTGTCCGATACCACGATGCCGCGCAGCAGCAGCGGCAGGGCAATCACGCCGCAAATCAGCGAAAACAGAATCACCCCGGCGGCGATAAACACCAGTTGATAGCGGGAAGGAAACGCGGTGCCGTCGCTGAGCAGCAGCGGTATCGACAGTACGCCGGCCAGGGTAATGGCGCCGCGCACTCCGGCAAAAGAGGCGATAAGGATTTCGCGCATGCTGTAATCCCCAAACACCATCGGCCGTTTTTTCAAAAACCGCTGGCTGAATTTTTTCATCAATACCAGCCAGATAAACCGCAACAGCATCAGCGCCGCGTAGATCACCACGATATCGGTAAACAGCATCCAGGTTTCGATGGTCGGGTCCAGCTCGGCCTGGGTGATGGAGGTGGCCAGTATTTCCGGAAACTGCAGGCCTAAGAGAATAAACACCATGCCGTTAAACACAAATTCCAGCATCGCCCAGACGCTGTTGGCGCGCAGACGCATGGCCAGCGGCGCGTTGCGGATAATGCCGGACTGGCCGATGGTCATGCCGGAGGCTACCGCCGCCAGGATGCCGGATACGCCGAGATGCTCGGCGATCAGGTAGGAGGCGAAGGGCAACAGCAGCAGCAAAACCGTTTGGGTGGCGGGGTCATCGCCGCTCCAGCGGTTGATAAGCCGTAACGACTTGCTGTAGGCCCAGGTCACCGCCACCCCGGCCAGTAAACCGCCGGCCGCGACTTTTACAAACTCCAGCGACGCGCCGCCCACGGTGAACACCATGGTGCCCATGGCCACGGCAATGGCAAACTTCAGCGATACCAGGCCGGACGCATCATTCATCAGCGCTTCGCCCTGCAGGATATCCATGAGCTTCTTGGGAATGCGCCCTTCGCCGACAATGCCGGAGAGCGCCACGGCATCGGTAGGCGACAATACCGCCGCCAGCGCCAGCGCGGCCACCAGCGGAATGCCGGGGACCATCCAATAAATCAGGTAACCGACGCCGACCACGGTAATAAGCACCAGCACCAGGGCCAGCGCCACGATTTCGCCGCCGTGGCGCAAAAATTCCCGCGCCGGGGTTTTCCAGCCGTCGGCGAACAGCAGCGGCGGGATAAACAGCACCAGGAACAGTTCCGGATTAAAATCCACATGCAGGCCGAACTGCGGCCAGGCCAGCAGCGCGCCCAGCGCAATTTGCATTAACGGCAAAGGGATTTGAAACGGGAGAATGCGCGTGATCACACCTGATAAGGAGACAATCAAGGTGAGGATCAGAATTGTGAAAAAGATTTCCATGCTTACCTTTGTTTGTCCCTCTGGCAACCTTTACCGTCCGGCCCGGAAAGATCCCGGACCGAAACGCGAGTTTTGATAGTAGATCATTTTGCCAAAAGTTAAAAACCTGTTATCGGCCATGGACGGATTTTTTTATCCCCGCGGGCCTGATGGCGGCGCGGGGATGGCAATAAACCTCTCAGATAGCCCAGCCGCCGGCGTAAAACATCACCAGCGCCACGGCGATAAGCACCGTGCCGACGTTAAGCCTGCGCCATTCCCCGGCAAATACGCGGCCGATGACCAGCGATCCAAAGCCCAGCATGATGCCGGTGACGATATTGCAGGTCAGTACGATAAAGGTAGCGCACAACAGCCCCGACATGGCGTCGACAAAATCGCTGAAATCCAGTTTGGCGACATTGCCGAGCATCAGCAGGCCGACATACATCAGCGCCGGCGCGGTGGCATATGCCGGCACCAGATAAGACAGCGGCGATAAAAACAGGATGACCAGAAACAGCAGGCCGACAATGGTCGCGGTCAGTCCGGTCTTGCCGCCGGCGGCGGTCCCGGCGGCGGATTCAATATAGACCGCGGCCGGGGACGCGCCCACCAGCGACGAAAAAATACTGCTCAGGGAATCCGCCGTCAGCGCCCGGCCGCCGTTGATGATCTGGCCGTCCTTATCCAGCAGGTTGGCCTGTCCGGCCACCGCGCGAATGGTACCGGTGGCGTCGAACACCGCCGTCATCACCAGCGCCAGCACGCTTGGCAATACCGCCGGCTGTAGCGCGCCCTTGATATCCAGGTTAAAAATCAGCGAACGCCCGTTGGCATCGGACAGGGTCGGCAGGGCAAACAGCCCGCGATAGCTGACCTGGGGATCGAATATCAGGCCCAGCAGCGAGATGGCGATGATCACCAGCAGAATGCCGCCCGGCACCCGCAGTTTTTCCAGTCCAAAAATAGCCGCCAGCCCGGTAAGCGCCATCATTACCGGGAATGAAGCGAAATTGCCCAGCGCCACCGGCAGGCCTTCGATGGGGTTTTTTACCACCAGGCCGACGCCGTTGGCGGCGATAATCAATAAAAACAGTCCAATGCCGATACCGGTGCCCTGGGCGACGCCCAGGGGCAGGTTATGCAGGATCCAGGAACGGATGCCGGTGGCGGAAATCAGGGTAAACGCCACCCCCATCAGGAACACCGCGCCCAACGCCACCGGTACGCTGATATGCTGGCCCAACACCAGGCTGAACGCGGTAAAGGCGGTCAGGGATATGGCGCAGCCGATTGCCATCGGCAGGTTGGCCCATAGCCCCATCAACAGCGAGCCGAACGCCGCCACCAGGCAGGTGGCGACAAACACCGCCGCCGGCGGAAACCCGGCCTTGCCCAACATGCCGGGCACCACGATAACCGAATACACCATGGCCAGAAAGGTGGTCAGGCCGGCCAGCACTTCCTGGCGCAGGGTACTGCCGCGCGCGGAAATCTGGAACCAGGCGTCAAGAGAGGAATGCGGCCGGGCGTTGCCGCCGGCCGGATGGGTTGAACTGGACATAAAAAATCCCCTGGAATTATATGGCTTCATCATCACCTATCGTCACGAACGCGATGATATCACCCTGCGAGGGCGGGGATTATCCTGCCCCCGACGGGGAGGTTTCAACCTAAAATTCCGTTAGCTGACCTTTTATTGATTTGGCATGGCTCCTCAGGCCGGCCCGGGCGGCTGTTCGCGTAATGTTGCCCGCTGATAGGCCGGGCGCAGCCGCAGTTTTTCGAGATAGGCCCGCAGCGCCGGATAGCCGTCGATGCCCACGCGCGCCGCCATGCCCTCCAGCGGAAAGCTCATCTGGATATCCGCCGCGCTGAATTGCTCACCGGCGAACCAGGGATAAAGGCTGAGATGGTTCTCCAGATACCGCCGGTGGGTCTGCAACTGCGGATCGAGGTATTTCCGCGACACCCCCTTCCCCACCGCCGCGCCGATAGGCCTCGCCAACAGCGGTACCGGCGCTTTCCCCAGCATGCCGAAAATCAGCTTCATCACCAGTAACGGCATGAGCGAACCCTCGGCATAATGCAGCCAGTAGCGATAGCGCACCCATTCCTCGCCGCGATGGTCCTGCGGCGCCAGCAGGAACGCGTCGTCGTGGCGATCCAGCACATAATCGATAATGGCGCCCGACTCCGCCAGCGTCAGCGCGCCGTCGGTGATAATGGGCGATTTGCCCAGCGGGTGGATCTTTTTTAACGATTCAGGCGCCAGCATGGTTTTTTCCCGCTGGTAATACATCACGTCATAAGGCAGGCCAAGCTCTTCCAATAGCCACAGAATACGGTGTGAACGGGATTTATTCAGGTGATGAACGGTTAACATCGCGCGCTCCTTGATGGGATTTCCTGATATTACTGTAGACCAAGGAAAGTCCTTCAGACCGGCGGGAATAACGCCGCCCATAAAAAAGGGAGCCGGTAGGCGGCAAGACGCCGATGACGATAAAAAACCAGCGCGGCGGCAAGGCGCAGGCGCCGGAATAAAAAACCAGCGCGGCGGCAAGGCGCCGGCGCCGGAATAAAAAAAACCGCGGCGGCCCGGGCCGCTGCGGTTTTATATGAGGCTTATCTCCCAGCCTGCGCGCTATGCCGCGGGCGTTATCAGAAGTCTACCGTCATGGACACTTTCGCTTCGCGCGGGTCGCCCTGGGTCAGGTAGCCGCCGGAGGCCGAAGCCCAATATTTCTCATTGGTGACATTTTCGACGCCGGCACGCCAGATAATATTGTTTTTCGGCAGGTTCATATTATAGCGCAGGCCCAGGTCCAGGCGATTCCAGCTATCCACCTTCAGGTTGTTGGCCGAATCGGCATATTGCGAACCGGTATGAATCACCTTGCCGGTGGCGGTAATGCCGGTCAGGCCGGGAAGATCCCACTCGCCGCCGAGCACCATTTGGTAGCGCGGAATGCCGATGGCGTCATTGCCGTTGTAAGTGCCGTCCTGGGTCTTGGTCATTTCCGGGTCCATCCAGGCCATGCTGCCGTTTAACCGCACGCCGTAGACCGGTTCGCCAAAGACGTTCAGCTCCAGGCCGCGGTTACGCACCTCGCCGCTGTTGTTGAAGGAATAACCGTTGGCGCCGTTGGGGGTATACACGCCGACCGGTTTCTTGATTTCAAACAGCGCCACCGAACCGGCGACGCGGCCGTAATCCGCCTTGATCCCCACCTCGTTTTGCTTGGAGGTCTGGATGCCGGCCACCTGGCCGCCGTTGGTCACCAGTTGGTCGTTATAGGTCAGGCCCGCGCTATCGCCGGACTGCAGCGCTTCGATATGGTTGGCGTACAGCGAGATATGATCCCAGGGTTTGACCACCAGGCCGAAGGCCGGGGTCACCTTGGTTTCATCGAACTGAGTGCTCTGCTCGCCGGTGTAGGCGTAATTGGTCACCACCACGTTCTGGCGCCGGGCGCCGGCGGTCAGCTGTACCTTGTCATCCAGTACCGACATGGTGTCGGCGATGGCGATGCCGTTATTGCGCACCCGGTTGAAGACGCCCGGATCGCCCATATGACCGCCGGTATAGAGATTTTCCTCCGGCCTGTCGGAGTAGTGCGGATCGTAGATATTGTCGGTTATCTCAGCGCCCGACATAGTGTAGGCGGTGCTCACCTTGCGGTTAAGGGTGGAGAAGCCGACATTGACGTTGTGCTTCACGAAGCCGGTATCGAATTTACCGCGAATCCCCGCCTGGCTTGCGAAACTATCGGAAAAATATGGCACCGTCAGCCGGCTCATGGTGCCGTTGCCGTTATCATCGCTCAACGTCGGCGACGCGTAGTCACCGTTCTCATGATCGTGATTGGCGCCGACCGCGCCATAGAGGGTCCAGGAATCCGTCAGGTCATATTCGCCGCGCAGCATGCCGAACTCATTTTCCGTGTCGGTGTAAGCCCATTTCTGGCTGTAGTTATTGCTGGCGGAAGGCGCGTCGGGGATCTTGGTGGCATTGCCCAGATACACCACCGAACGGCCGCCGTGTACCGTTTGTTTGCTCGCGCCCAAATCCAGCGAGGTGCGGAAACGATCGCCCCGGTAATCCAGGCCGATGGAGGCCATGGTCAGCCGGCGTTTTTCGTCATCAATGGCGGTGCCGCCCTCGCGGTGCGCCGCGTTGATACGCACGCCGAACTGGTTGTTATCCCCATAACGACGGGCGATATCAACCCCGCCGCCGACCTGGGATTTGGAGGTATAGTCCAGGGAAACGCGGTTAAGCGGTTCATCGCCGGCGCGTTTCGGTTCGACGTTTACCGTACCGCCGACGCCGGTGCCGCCCGGCGGCACGCCGTTGAGAAACGCGCTGGAACCCTTAAGCAATTCAATGCGTTCGGCAAACTCGGTGGGCAATATCTGGCGCGGCAATATGCCGTACAGGCCGCCGTAGGAGATATCATCGCCGTTCAGGGTAAAGCCGCGCACCACGAAGTTTTCCGCATAGTTGCCGTAGCCAAAGCCGCTTTGCACCGAGGCATCGTTATTCAGCACATCCGCCAACGTGCGCGCCTGCTGATCCGCAATCAGCTTTGACGTGAACCCGACCACGCTGAAGGGAACATTACCGGCATCCTGCTGCCCTAAAAATCCCACCCGGCCGCCGTTGGCGATCTGGCCATCCAGGTATGCCGGCACCAGCCGATCGCCGCCCGGCTGGAAACCGGACTCAGGCGCGGCAACCACGGTAATGGTCTCACCCGTGCCCGTATTGGCGGCAGGCGTGGCGGCGGCAGTGCCGCTGGTCGTTGTGGCGCTGGATGCGGCGGCGGCGTTGGCGGGTAACGCCATCGCGCCGCAGCACGCGCCGATAATCACCGCCAGCAGGCGTGGTGAGGGCGTGATTCGCCCCATGGGAGAAAAATCGGCAGTACGCATGTGCAGAAAACCCTTGCTGAATAATAATGCGAATGATTCTTATGAGAGTTCAGGATTATGCAAGAGCATTCATTATTTGCAAGATAATATTTTGAAAATTAGTAATTCTGTTGTCCCAGGTTAATTCATCCAGCGTTTACGCGCGTATCAGCCGCCCTGACGGCGCAGCAGGTAGATAAAATACGGCGCGCCAAAGAATGTGGCCAGCAGGCCGGCCGGAATTTGATAAGGGAAAATGATAAATCGACCGCACCAGTCGGCCAGCATCATCAACATGCCGCCCAGCAGGCCGGCCGCCAGCATCTGCGCCAAGGGGCGGCGAAAACCGCCAAGCCTTGCCATATGCGGCGCCATCAGGCCGATAAAACTGAGCGGGCCGACGTTCAGGGTGGCGGTGGCGACCAATCCGGCGGCCAGCAATAAAATAGCCATTCGCGCCGGTTTCAGCGCTACGCCCACCGCGCGCGCGGTGGCGCCCCCCAGCGGCAACAGGGTCAGCCAGCGGCGCAGCAGCGGGGCCAGCGCCAGCAGTACCACGGCGATAACGGCGGTGCGTATCGCCTGGGCGCCGCTGATTTTGTAAGTGGAACCCGATAGCCAGGTCAGTACCGATGACATGCGCGGATCGCCGCTGGCCAGCAGCAGGGTCAGCAAGGTGGTAAACAGTGTGCTCAGCGCGATGCCCACCAGCAGCAAACGTCCGCTGGAAAAACCGCCGCGCTGCGCGAGCAGCATAATCAGCAGCAGGGTCAGGGCCGCGCCCAGGCTGCCGGCCGGCAGCAGCCAGGCAAACGCGTCATCCGGCACCAGCAGCAGCAATAGCACCACGCCAAAGGCGGCGCCGGAGCTGATGCCCAACACTTCCGGGCTGGCCATCGGATTGCCGGTCATTTTCTGGATCAGGGTGCCCGCCGCCGCCAGCATAACGCCCGCCGCGCCGGCCGCCAGTACGCGCGGCCAGCGCCAGCGCCACATTTCCTGCGCCGACCAGTACCAGCCATGGTTATCGCGTCCCAGGGTCAGCGCCACGGCGGCGACAAGAATCAGCAGCGCCACCCCGGCCAGCACGCCGGGCGGCGTTATCCGCCGCTCCGGCCTGAGCGTCAGGGTGTTATCCGTCGCCGCAACGCGCGTGTCCCTGAGTTTGGGCAACAGCCACAGCAGCAGGGGCGCGCCAATCAGGGCGGTGGCGGCGCCGGTGGGGATTTCCCGCCACAGCCGGGCCAGCAGAATCATCAGTTGATCGCTAAGCAATAGCAACAGCGCGCCCAACAGGCAGGATAACCCCAGGCGGGGCAGCAGACGCCGGGCGCCAAGCATCCGCGCCAGCAGCGGCGCGAACAGGCCGATAAACCCGATAATGCCGGCGGCATTGACCAGGAACGCGCTCAATACGACAGCCACGGCCAGTCCGCCGACGCGCGAAGCGATAAGACCCAGTCCCAGGTTGCGCGCCACCCCGTCATCCAGTCCCATCAGCATCAGCGGCCGCAGCATCAGCAATATCAGCAGCAGGCCAACGGCCAGCCGGGGCAGCAGGAACCGCACCATACCCCAATCCTGCTGGTTGAGCATGCCGCTACTCCAGAGAAACAGGGTTTGCAGCCGCTCGTAGTTAAGCAACGCCAGCAGGCTTTTGGCCGCCCCGCAGTAAAGCCCCAGCACCAATCCCGCCAGTATCAGGGTGACCGGCGATAATCTGCGGCCCCAGGATATGCCGAACACCAGCCCTCCCACGGCCAGCGCGCCGGTAATCGTCGCCAGTTGGCGGGTCGCCTCGCCCCCCGGCAGCGCCCAGAGGGTCGCAAGCGTCAGCCCCAGCTGCGCGCCCGCCGACACGCCGAGCGTGGTGGGTTCGGCCAGCGGATTGCGCAGGATCTGCTGGAACACCACCCCCACCAGGCCCAGGCCGGCGCCCACCAGCAGCGAGAGCGCGGTGCGCGGCAGCAGGCTGTAGTGAAACAGCATTTGATCAATACTGCCGGTATCGGGATGGCTCGCCGCCAGCCACCATAACCCCGGCGCAAGCTGATGGATTAAATTAAAGACGGTAAGCGACAGCCCGGACAGCGCCAACGCCAGGACCAGCGCAAAGGACAGGCGCGGAACGCGTTGGCTCATGCCGGTAGCCCCATCGCCTGTTCAAGCATCAGGCTAAAGCGCATGGCGGCAAGGGTGGCGCCGAAAAACCACACCGCGGGCATCACGCGCAGCTGTTCCTCCCGGACAAAGGGCAGCGTTTGCCACAGCGTGGAACCGGCCACTTCCGCCAGGGGATCCTGGTCGCCGCGATGAAAACACAGCGCCCTGACGCCGCGGAACCGCGCCAGCCGCTCGAGGCCTACCGTCGCGCTGCCCCAGATATTTTCCTCACCGTCCCAGGCGTTGGCCACCCCCACCCGATCCAGCACATCCTGGAACAGGCTGTTCTTGCCGATAACCATAATGCGCCGGCTGTCGATAAACGAAAACAGCAATACCGCGGGCAGCGGACCCGGCAAGGACGCCAGCCGCAGACGGGTGTGATCCAGTTGCCGATCGAGCGCGGCCAGATGCCGTTGCGCCCGTCCCGGCATTCCCAGGCGCGCGGCCAGGACGGCGATATCCTGGCGCGCCACGGCCAAAGGCCGATCGCCCTGCCGGCTGAAACGAAAGGTCATGGTGGGGGCGATGGACGCGACGCTTGCCGGCGCCGGACCGAAACCCTCCGCCAGCAGGATAAGCGACGGTTTAAGGCGCTGCATCGCTTCCATATTCGGTTCGTTGCGCAGCCCCACGTCCAGCACCGACGGCGGCAGCGCCGGTTGCGCCACCCAGCTGCGGTAATTCGGCGCGTCGGCAATGGCGAGAGGCGTTACGCCAAGGGCCAGCAACAGTTCCGCCGGGCGCCACTCCAGCGCGATGACACGCGCCGCGTCGGCGATGGGCGCGGCGGCGGCGCGGCGGGAAAACCACCAGGGCAACACGGCCATCGCCTGCAAAAGACGTCGGCGATAAGCATCATGAGTCTGCATAAATTTTAAATATTAATAGTTATCATTCTGATTTTGATCGCCTATTATGCGCATTCGGAGAGAGACCGCAAGCCGCCCGCCTGCCGGAGCCTCTTTCCTTGTCCTTAATCAAGAGTTCCGATCGAAACAGGAAGCGTATGAAGCCTGACGCAGCATTACCCACTGCCGGATGCGCCAACGATATCAACGACAGTTTTTTATTCGCCGGCCCAGGCGACGGCGGGTTTTCCGCGGCGGATTTATGCGCGCCGGACACGGCGGCCGCGCTATTGGAACCCTTCCTGCGACTGCACGAGGGCGGCGACCGGGCGGCGGTGATTTCCATGTGGTCGCAATGGTATTTTGCCCTGCTGCTGGCGCCCTGGACGCGGATCGCGCTGTTGCATGGCTGGCGACTGCCGATGGACCCACGCGATATCCGGTTTAGCCAGGGCGTGGAATCGGCCGTGCCGGAAAAATTTATCCTGGCCGATCGCGGCGGGAAAATCGCCGACGGCATCGCTATGCCTACTTTATTGGGGCAATTGATGGAAACGCATGTGCTGCCGGTATGCCGGACCTTTAGCCTAATGGCCGGCATCAGACCCGGCCTGTTCTGGAATAACGCCGCCATCAGGGTCGCCCATGGCATCGATATGGCGGCGGAACAAGGCGCCAACACCGTGGCAGCCAGGGCGTTTCTCGACACCAAAACCCTGGCGGACGGCGCGCCCAACCGGCTGTATAAGCCGGTACACCTGGTGGAGCACGACGCCGGCCCGAAAATCATCCGTCGTCTGTGCTGCCTGCGCTATAAGCTCAGCGGACTGGAATATTGCCCGAGCTGCCCTTTGTTGGTCGCGCAAGAGCGTAAATGCCGGCATCGGGAACAGCAGGGCTAAGCGTTCGCCACCGGGTGAATGAACGCCGCCGGCAGCGTGCCTGGCCCCGCCGCCTGAACGGCTCCCCGGACGCTATATTGCCCGGGCGGCGATCAGAGCAGTTCCATCACGCGCCGGGTTTCCTCAACGCCCACCCGCCAGATGGCCAGCATCTCCTGGTCGGCGCGCTGGTAATAGCCGCCGTAGTTGCCGTCGCCCAGCATAGCGCGGGCCTTGGCCGGGTTGAGCTTGCGAAAGCCGACCAGATCGAGCATCGGTTTTTGCCGGTCCGGCTGGGTAACGCCCGGCAGCCGGGTCCAGGGAAAATTCTCCATCCAGGAGGCATGCGAGGCCACCGGGTCGGTTTGCTGAACTTTTTCCCAGGTTAACGGCGCGCACCACCAGTTATGCAACTGCGCCATCACCTCGGGATTGGCCACCATCCATTCGCTGATGATATGCTGCGCCGGCATATTGCCGCCGTGGCCGTTCACCAGCAGGATGCGCTTAAAACCCTGGCGCTTCAGGTTGTCGAGAATATCGTATAGCAATTGGACATAGGTGCCGACCCGCAGGCTGATGGTGCCGGGAAAATCACTGAACGCCGGCGTCATGCCGAACGGCATGACCGGGAATACCGGTATGCCCAGCGGCTCGGCCGCCTCGACGGCGACTTTTTCCGCCAGGATGGAATCCACCGACAGGCTGAGAAACGCATGCTGCTCCGTGCTGCCCAGCGGCACCACCACCCGGTCGTCCCGGCCCAGGTAATCTTCAAGCTGCCGCCAATTCATTTCGCTGATTTTCATGATATTTCCTTCAATCCTGACGCGGGGGGCACAGCCGGCGACAGCAGCGGCATCACCACGCGCCTGATATCGCCGCTGTCGGGAATATGCCGGTATTCAAACGCCTGCTGGCCGGGAGTCAACAGATCCTTTAGCGCCTCGGCGCCGGTGGCGTAGACCAGCACATCGGCCAGGGCCAGATGGCGGGTCAGTTCGGCGTCGTCCCGGTGCACCACGGTAATAGACTGCACATGAGGCGCGAAGCGCTGCACGCCGGTTTTCATCAGCGCGGTAAATTCCGGAAAAATCGACACCACCAGCACCCCGGCGAGGGGATCAAGGGAGGCCAGCGCCCGCCGGGTCTGCTCGGAAGGGATAAAGCTGATGTTGATGACCCGCATGCCCGGCAGCAGGCTCATCACCTCGCGCCGGCGATGGGCGAAGGTCAGGATCAGATCGGCGCTGTGCGCCTGCTCGCGCGCGCTTTTATCGGTTGTCAGCAGGGCCAGCGTCGTGGCGTCCAACTGCGCGCTATCGCCCAGGGTGTCGGCGATAATCTGCGCGTAATCCCGGGCGGAATCGATAAAATTGCCCACCACCAGTACCGTTTTGGTCCTGGCGCGCCGCTGGCGATGGTGGAAACGGTTGGTGACCAGGGCGGCGAGATCGCCCGCCGATAAAGACAGGTCCTGCGCCCGATCGATCAGGGAATCGATATGCCGATGCAGATCGGTTAGCCGTTTGTCGCTGTGGTTCAGAGCCTGGGCGGCATCGGCGATAAAGGTGCCGGAGCCGGGTTTGCTGTAGATAAGCTCCGCCTGTTTCAGTTCACGATAAACCTGCGCCACGGTCATCGGCGCCACGCCGACCCGCTCGGCCATATCGCGCACCGAGGGCAATTTATCCCCGGGTTTCAGCGCGCCAAAGGTAATGGCGTACTCTACCAGGCCCCGCAGTTGCATCCCCAACGGGAGCGACAATGTTCTATCAAGTTGGAAGTCCACAAACCGCCCATTAATGCGTGCTAATTTACTAATACACTATCGTTATAAGCTTATGTAACGCAAGCACAGCGGGCGGTTTTTCGCTCTTCGCAAGCGATAGCATTTTCCTATGACAAAATAATGCCTTTTTTACTGCCTTTTATTGACATTAAGCGATCATTGCTTCAAATATCGTACTACTACATTAGAACAGTGACGCGGGTACTTTCCGGCGGGAATGATTTTTCCAAGCGATAAGGGGATGGGCACAATGAAGGTTATGCATCGAATAACGTTAATCGCCTTGCTGACGGCGGGCGCGCTTCCACTGGCCGGCGCTTGGGCGGCGGATACGGTCCAGCGCGGCGGCACGCTGGTTTATGGCCGTTATAGCGATAGTTCGTTCCTGGAGCCGGTGCTGAATGAAAACAATACCGATATCTGGATCCTGTCGAATCTGTATGACACGCTGTTGTTCCCCACCGCCGACGGCAAAGGCATCGAGCCTGGCCTGGCGAGCAAATGGAACATTGCCGCCGACGGCAAAAGCGTCAGCCTGACCCTGCGTGATAATATTAAATTCTCCGACGGCTCGCCGATCACCGCCGAGGATGTTAAATGGTCGCTGGAACGCGCCAGCAAACCCGGCAACGGGGTATGGCAGTTTATGGTCGATTCCATCGAGAGCGTCTCCATTGACGGCGCCAACGCCATTACCCTGCATCTAAAGCACCCTGATCCGGCGATTCTCAGCGCACTGACGGCCTTTAATACCTCCATCATGCCGAAAAAGCAGTTTGAGGCGACGCCGGGCGCCACCGACCAGCAAAAAGCCGAAGCTTTCGCCGAACATCCGGTGGGCTCCGGCCCCTATGTGCTTAAATCCTGGCAGCATAACGCCACAATGACCCTGGTGCGCAATCCGTATTACTGGCGCAACGGCGCCGACGGCAAGCCGCTGCCCTATCTTGACGGCATTAAATTCGAGATCGTGCCGGACGACGCCACGCGGATCCTGAAATTGCAGTCGGGCGAGCTGGACGCCACCGAATTTATCCCTTACTCGCGCGTCAATGAACTCAAGGGCAATCCGGCCCTTGATATGAAGCTGTTTCCGTCCACCCGGGTGGAATACGTCAGCCTGAACGTGCGTGCGCAGTACCAGGGCGCGGCCAATCCGCTGGCCAATGACAAAGTACGCCAGGCGCTGAACTACGCCACCGATAAGCAAGGCATTATCCAACTGGTGACCTATGGCATCGGCACGCCGATGACATCCTATATTTCCAGCGGCACCCCGGGACATGTGGGCGATAAGCCGCTTTATCCGGTGGATGCGGCCAAGGCCAAACAGTTGCTCGGCGAAGCCGGTTTCGCCAACGGTTTCAGCACCAACATCATGGTGTTGGCCGGCAACGAGGACGAAATCAGCATCGCCACCGCCTTACAGCAGATGTGGGCGCAGGTGGGGGTTAAACTCGCCATCACCCAGGTGGACCACGCCACCGAAACCGACCGCTATCGCAAGGGCGATTTCAGCATGCGCTTATCCACCTGGACCGATGATATTGCCGATCCCAATGAGATCACCTCCTACTTCGCCTACTCGAAAAATATCCAGGCGGTGCATTCGGGCTGGAAAAACGATCGGGTAGACCAGTTGTTTGAACAGTCGCAGCAGGAAATCGATGCGCAAAAACGCGCGGCCGACTATCAGCAGATCCAGGCGATCTATAACGCCGAGGGTCCGATCGTGCCGCTGTATGAAAGCCCTTATCCGGTGGCATTGCATAATAATGTGCACGGCTTTGTGCAGATTCCGCTGGGCAATAACCTGTTTGCCGAAACCTACCTGACACGCAAATAACGCGCGCGCGAGGCGGCCGTCGCAGGTCAACGGCCGGAACCTGGAACAGGAGGAGAGATGGGTGTCAGAGTTCGCCTATATCGTTAAACGTATTTTGCTGATTATTCCCACGCTGCTGGTGATCCTGGTGGTGACCTTCGCCATCGTGCGTCTGCTGCCGGGCGATCCCGCCAGCGCCATGATTGGCGATCGCAGTACCGAGGCCGATGTGGTGCGCATCAACGCACAGCTGGGATTAGATAAACCGCTGCCGGTTCAGTTTTTCTTTTTTGCCCGCCAGGTACTGGCCGGCAACCTCGGCAACTCCTATGTACTGCACAGCCCGGTGACCCGGGTCATAGCCGAGCGTCTGCCGGTCAGCCTGATGTTAACCGCCATGGCCGGCCTGTTCGCGCTGCTGATGGCTATTCCGCTGGCGTTTGTCGCGGCGCTTAAGCGCAACGGCGCCGCCGATATGACCATTCGCGGTTCCTTTCAGGTCACGCTGTCCATGCCGTCGTTTTATATCGGCCTGGTCTTGCTGACGGTATTTTCCGCCCATCTGCACTGGTTTCCGGTCGGCGGCTACGGCGATTCCTTTGTCGATAGGCTGTACCATTTGTTCCTGCCGTCGATGACCCTGGCCCTAAGCCTGGCGGCGGTGCTCATCAATAACCTGCGTACCTCGATTATCGCGGTGCTGGACGCGGAATATATCACCTTTGCCCGCGCCAAGGGGTTGAAAGGCGGGGTGATCATGCTGCGCCATGTGATGCGCAATTCGCTTATCCCCACCGTCAGCCTGTTTGCCCTTAATATCGGCACCATTATCGGCAGCGCGGTGATCACCGAAACGGTGTTTGCCGTGCCGGGCATCTGCCGGCTGATGGTCGACAGTATCTTCAGCCGCGACTATCCCATGGTCCAGGGGCTGGTCATCGTGCTGTCGGTGCTGGTGTCGCTTATTTTCCTGGTGACCGATATCGTTCAGGTGATGATAGACCCCAGGAGAGCGCGATGACCCATCTCCCAGCCCAAGCGCTGCCCGCCCGCGGCTGGCGGCGGCATCTTCCCTGGCCGCTGCTGACGACGGCCGTCATTTTGTTATTCAGCCTGACGGCCGGCTTTTTTCCGCAGTTCATCGCGCCTTACGATCCCCTGGCGTTCGATTACCGCGCCATCCTCAAGCCGCCCGGCCTGCAACACCTGTTCGGCACCGATAATTTTGGCCGCGATATTTTCTCGCGCGTTATCTATGCCTACCGGGTGGATCTGCAAATCGCCTTGTTTACCACGCTGTTCCCGATGGTATTCGGCACGCTGGCCGGCCTGTTGGTGGGCTTTTACGGCGGCTGGGCGGAAACGCTGTTCCAGCGGGTGGTGGACGCGGTAATCACCTTCCCGCTGCTGGTGCTGGTGATAGCCATCGTGGCGATCCTCGGCCCGGGGCTTGGCAGCATGTATGTGGCGGTCGGCATTATTTATTGGGTGTTCTATGCCCGGCTGATTGCCGGTGAAGTCAGTATCCAGAAACGCCTGGATTATATTGCCGCCGGCCAGGTCATGGGGTATAGCCGCCCGCGCATCATTTTCCGCCATTTATTGCCCAACGTCATCACCACCACCCTGGTGTACTGGATGACCGATATGGCGCTGGCCATTTTGCTCGGCTCCAGCCTGGGCTATCTCGGCCTGGGCGCGCAGCCGCCCACCGCCGAGTGGGGGGTGTTAATCGCCGCCGGCAAGAATTTTATGGATACCGCCTGGTGGATCACTATTTTCCCCGGCCTGGCCATTGTGCTTACCGGGCTGGGATTCAGCCTGCTGGGCGATGTGCTGGCCGAACGGCTCAGGCCCGGACACCGCTAACGATGGAGGTCGAGAATGCATGCCACTGAAGCGTCGGGCCATGATTTACCGGGTAAGGCGCCGGACGCGCGCGATGACGATACCCTGCGGGTGCGCAACCTGAACACCCTTATCCATACTCCGCGCGGGACGATCAAGGCCATCCAGGATATCAGCTTTGAACTGCGGCCCGGCGAAATCCTCGGGCTGGTGGGCGAGTCCGGCTCGGGTAAAAGCGTCACGCTGCGCTCCCTGCTGCGGCTGATGCCGGGCGCAGCGCAGGTCAGCGGTTCGGTGACCTGGCGGGGACGGGAATTAATCGACGCCTCGCCGCAAGAATTGCAGCGCACCCGCGGCGGTGAAATCGCCATGATTTTCCAGGAACCGATGATCGCCCTCAATCCGGTATTAACGGTACACCGGCAAATCGACGAGACCCTGCGCGCCCATACGCGGCTTAACGGCGGACAGCGGCTGGAGCGCACCGTTGAACTGCTCACGCAGGTCGGCATTCCCGACGCCCGACGCCGGCTGCAGAACTATCCTCATGAGTTTTCCGGCGGCATGCGCCAACGGGTGATGATCGCCATCGCGCTGGCGGGAGAACCCAGCCTGCTGCTGGCGGATGAACCGACCACCGCGCTGGACGTCACCATCCAGCAACAGATCCTTAATCTGCTGTTGTCGCTGCGCGACCGGCTGCATATGGGCATTATATTCGTCACCCACGATTTGGGCGTGGTGGCGCAGCTGTGCGATCGGGTGGCGGTGATGTACGCCGGGCGCATCGTGGAATCGGGCGAGGTAGGCGCGGTTTTTGCAGCGCCGCTTCATCCGTATACCCAAGGCCTGATGGGCTCGGTGCCGCGGGTGGGCGTGGAGCGCACGCCGCTGCTCTCAATCGAAGGCACACCGCCCTCGTTGCTGAACCCGCCCCCGGGCTGCAGCTTCAACCCGCGCTGCGTTTATGCCACCGATCTGTGCCGGCGGCAGGTGCCGCCGCTGTTGTCCCTGGCGGGTAACCGGAGCGTGGCCTGTCACCATTACCAACATCTGGTCAAAACGCGGAGCCTGTCATGAATGGAGTAATTCCGGCGGATGAACAGCCGGTTATCTGCGTCGAGGACGCGCAGGTGCGTTTTGCGGTAAAACAATCGCTGTGGCACCGGTTGCAAGGGCATCCGGCCCAGTTTATCCAGGCGCTTAACGGCGTCAGGCTGGAACTGCGGCGCGGCGAAACCCTGGGCGTGGTCGGCGAGTCGGGCTGCGGAAAATCCACGCTGGCGCGGGCGCTGGTGGGACTGCAGGCGGCCGATGACGGCCGTATCCGTTTTAAAGGCCAGGATATCGCCGCACTGCGCGGCAAGGGGCGGCGTGATTTTAACCGCCAGGTACAGATGATTTTCCAGGACCCGTACGGATCGCTCAATCCGCGCATGACGGTGGGACAGGTATTGCGCGAGGCGCTGTCGGTACACCGGATGTGCCCGCGCCATGCTATCCCCGCTCGTATCCTGGCGCTGCTCGAGCTGGTGCGCTTGCCCGCCGACGCGGTGGATAAGCTGCCTCATGAATTTTCCGGCGGTCAGCGCCAGCGCATCGGCATTGCCCGGGCGCTGTCGGTTGCCCCGGAAGTGCTGGTGGCGGATGAACTGGTGTCGGCGCTGGATGTCTCGGTACAGGCGCAGGTGGTGAACCTGCTGTTGGATTTGCAGCAAAAACTGGCGCTGACGGTGCTGTTTGTCGCCCATGACCTGCGCCTGGTGCGGCATATCTCCCACCGGGTGGCGGTAATGTATCTGGGTGAAGTGATTGAAACCGGCGCGACCGAAGCCCTGTACCAGCAGCCGCTGCATCCTTATACCCAGGCGCTGCTGCGCGCGGCCCCCGGCATGGACCCGGCCAACCGCGTCGCCACGGTCAGCCTGGCCGGCGAACTGCCAAGCCCACTGTCGCCCCCCTCAGGCTGCCGTTTCCATACCCGCTGCCCCTATGTCACCGATCGCTGCCGTGCGGAGCACCCGATATTGCGCGCCAAGCCTTCTGGGCAACAGGTGGCTTGCCATCTGGCGTGAGTAAATGCGGTATGATCTTCAGTAGTTCAGGTTTCCTCACCCGTGACGCGGTGAGACTTGAACCTGTTGCTTATCGAACGGCGCGGGCAGCGCAACCAAAGGGATACGTATCGCCCTGGCGTTAAGCCCGCAATAAACAAGCCCCTCTTATCCTGTATACCTTGCTATATATTCGTTAATTAAACTCCAGCCTTTCCTAATTTATAACTTACCTATAAAAGGATATTTTGGCTGCACATCAATTGTCTAATAATATATTTATAGCAAGAATTCCACCCTCTGTTTTTCTATCCTGTTTAGTATCCCGTTATTTTCGATATTTTTTACTTCATCTCTAGCCGTAAATTTTTATTAAAAAAATCGCTATATTCAGTTTTCTGGTAACAGATTAATTAAATCATCTCACCAAGGAAGAAATATGAACAATGGAATGTTTACCACAGTAAATTCCTGGTCCGTTAATCATCGCAACGGCACTTCGTCATTTTGCCGTAAAGTCGATAATAACCCGGCCAGATGCGTGACTCATTTCTCCGGGGCGCGTCAGGGGCCGGTTATCAGAAGCCATGCCAATGTCACCGCAAGAGAACTCCATGGCAGAACGCTGGTTGATCAACCGATGCGAGTGAGAAACGGCGGCACTCGCCGGCCCGATCCGCCCAAAATACCTGTCGTCACCGTACAGCAGTTGGAAGCGACCAGAAGACATGATTTGGAAATCATGACCCGGAATTTTCAGCCTAATGTTACTGCGGCTGAGAAATTACGGGACGAAGCGCAACAACAATGCCAGCAAGAGCATGATGAATATTACGCGGCGGGAAATGCTAAAAGCTTGGATATAGCGAAACAAAACATCATTAAGGCTCATGAACAGCTTGAGAATGGGCAACGACAGAAATATGAAGCAGATAATTTAATTAAAGAAAGCGATCGCAGGATTGAACATCTTATTAATGAACGAATAGCGATTGAGGAAGAACGACAATTACATCCAGGCACCGAAATACAGGAACGGTGGTTTCGTAAAGAGCATGAAATCAATATGGCCAAATTTGAAAGAGCCATTCATCAACAGACTGCCGATATACGCAGCGACCATATTAATAAAACGACGCATAGAAAGTCGGAGATGGCAGACCATCTCAATAATCTTGCCATTCATCTGGCAACGCTAAATGGTGAGAAAGCACAACGATTGGCGCAAGAAGCGCAGCAGAAGGGTTTTGTCGGCAAAGCGCAGCCAGCGGAGCAACAACGCCAGGCGCTTGATGTACCACCGCTCTCCCCGACAGCGGTAGATCCTACAGCACCCGCTATCGCCATGGTTCCCAATCCCCGGGCTCTTGCCGGCGCCATGGGCAAACTGGCGGTGGACTCCTGCGCCAAAAACCCGGTCTGCCGCGAAAAAATTGCCGGTAGCGCCTTAGGCACCGCGCTTGGCATTGAAATAACGCATAAACCTGCCGGCTCGCTATCACCGGCACAATACGATCGCGTTTTTCTAACAGCCCTGTCCGGCGATCCCGCCAAACGCGACCGACTCTCCCCACAGGAGCGCATCGCCTTTGACGATCTGCTGTGCAACAGTCAAAAGGATTTGATTGACTTGCTCTGCCACGCTGGAAAGATCCCACCGGCGGCAGACTTGCCAACCCTGTGCAGCAGCAGCCCGGCGCAACGATACTTACTTCGCCGGGTCGGCGCGGGGAACAGGTTGCAAACCATACCGGCAACGTTGCAGGCAAGCCCGATACGGGTGTGTCCACGACGGTAACCCCGATTCCTGCTGGGCCTGGCCGGGATGAATTGGCTTATCTGGCAGAGGGGCGCGATAATAGGTTACCCATTCCCGAAGCAATTGTTGCAAGTAATGGGCTAAAAGTTGAGTCCAATACTAAACATACTCCAGGAGCTAGGGGCTTCAGGCCAAACGCAGGCGTTGAGCCAAGAGATTCCCTCAAAATATTCGAAGGCTCAGTTACTATTGGATCGGACAAGCATAGATATGCTAAAGATCCCAATGGTTGTATCCATAGGTTCTCACCTGATAATATAGGCGCCTATCATTGGTCGGGAAGTACCGGGGATTTACACAATAAATTACAGCTTACAGAAAAAGTGAAATCTCAATTACAAAAACAAGAGGATTGGAAAACAAGATGATTATCGGAGATCCTTATACAATAGCTATCCACATTGAGCAGATTGATATTTTTTGTTCACCAAGTGGAATGTTTAATTTTATAATAGGCGATAGCTTGCTGCCAGGAAAGGGAGTAACTACGGATCTCTATATGGTGATATCTGAGCTAAAAGAGAGCCTTGAAAAGGGAATAAATAGAAACTTAAAATGTATCGGAAACATCCCACTATGTGAGTTGGATTTCTCTCATGGCGAACCCGACGGTCTGATGTTGTTGTCTTCTGAATTGTCAGACCATGGTTTTGTTTGCTGGTTAGGTTTTGACGGCAATGAAGATCGGTTTATTTATTCTTTGGATAATGAAAAAACTTTCCATGAAGAACGATATCCTGTAGGTACTATCGAAAAATTAATCAAAGACCTGCCGCTTTCGGAAAATCTAGTAATGAAAAAAACAGGGGCGTTCATTAATATTGAGGTAAGATTATGAAATTTTTTAAAGTAATTTACTGATTGTTGCGATAAATATTTTACCTGTTTAATATAATCTGACGTAAAACAGTAAGGGAAAAAATATCGAGCTCAATGAAATGAGATGCAAAAGCTTCTAAAATCTGGTACTGCATCGTGCACGGGTGTTGGATGGTTCTGAAGAAACCACACGCGAGTTCTTTAAAATCAAAACTTTATACGCCCTTTCGCCAGCGGATGGTTTTGACAAAGATATTAGTTGGGTTAATACAAACCCCTCGAAGGCGAGCGCGAAGCCGCAGGGAACAAATTGGGAGGAATAGGTTCATTCATCTAGCTGAAAAAAATAAGCTTTGGCAAGAAGATACACTAAGTAAAAATGGGATATTGTTAGGTAAGAATGAAGCAAAAACTGATATTAATAGCATTTGGGATAACCAGGAAAAGGGATTGATCTTGAAAATCCAAGTCCAGAGCATAGAGCTGGGTAATTATATTACCAAGATAATGATGAAATCATATTATTATAATCCGGTTTCATAGTCGTGATCAATCGTACTGAAAAAATTAATACTTTATTAAACCTTATGAAATTTTGGCAAGAGACATAAAAAGGTACGAACCAATATCTTGGTGAGTGACGATGATTAATTTTATTGATGAAATAAAAAACTTAAAACTGCTTCCTGCCCTTCTATTTAGCTTCCAGCAGAACTTGGAGAAATCATTCGGCAGGGATTCTACGGAAAAGGAGGAGCCATCTTATAAAAAACTTTTAGAGTACAGCTCCACTGTATCATCTGACAATTTGCAAGACTCAATAGCTTATGAATGTTTTGTTAATTTCCTTCATATTGATGACTATATGAAAAAGTTTTATCTGGAATAGGCAATTTTATTCACTAATGTATTACTGTAAAAATGGAAATCACATAATTATCTTGCCATGATAAATATTTTCATTTCTTTAGATAAATTTGGTAGCGTAGTTAAATTCCATAAAGCAAGGACTGGAGAGTCTTGGCTTCATGATGATTTAAATGCATACAACTACCCTGTAATGATCACCAACGCAGAATAAAATGGCGCTCAAACGGGATCTCGACATCCATGACAAACGTCGCATCCTGCTGATGGACTGCATCAAATATGGCGCTTATTCTCTATCTTACGCCATGCAATGATGCAGCTGACCGTTATCATAACCGATGACAAACTGCCGCCACCGGTCATGTAGGAACCGCGCCGGCTGCCCAGCATGCAACCGCCGGCGGACAGCGCGGCCCGCCGCGTCAGAGAAACATACCGCCGGAGGCCTCGATACGCTGGCCGGTGACCCAGTTGGCGCCGTCGGCGAGCAGGGCGGCCACCGCGCCGCCGATATCGTCGGGTAAGCCCACTCGACCCAGGGCGGTGTTGGCGGCGATAAGCTGGTTGACCTGCTGGTTATCGCGCACTATACCGCCGCCGAAGTCCGTTTCTATCGCCCCGGGCGCCAGGGCGTTGACGCTGATGTCCCTGCCGCCCAGCTCTTTGGCCTGATAGCGGGTCAATACCTCGAGACCGCCTTTCATGGTAGCGTAGGCGGCGGCGGCCGTCGAGGCGGTGAAACGCGTCAGGCCGGTGGAAATATTCAGGATACGCCCGCCGTCGTTAATCAGCGGCAGCAGCCTTTGCGTCAGGAAAAACGGCCCTTTTAAATGAATGTTGAACAGTTCATCGAACTGCTGTTCCGTGGTATCCGCAATAGCGGCATGGAGACCGATCCCCGCATTGTTCACCAGGTAGTCAAAACGATCGCGCTTAAACTCCCCGGCCAGGGTGCGGCCGACCTCGGCGGCAAATTCACTGAAACCGGTGCTGTCGCCAACGTCCAGTTGCAACATGACCGCCTTGCCGCCGGCTTTCTGGATTTCGGCCACCAGCGTCTGCGCTTCATCGGCGCGGCTATGGTAGGTACCGATGATACCCACGCCCTTTGCCGCCAGGTGCAGGGCGGCATTTTTGCCCAGTCCGCGGCTGGCGCCGGTGATTAAAGCAATCTTATGACTCATCTCATGTGCTCCTGTGGGAAGGTAAATATCGCGATATACAGCTTATTAGCCGGTAGAGTATGGATAAAGCCGATAAAATCGGAAATACTGTTCGGTATGACAGGACAATAGCCGGGGTACCATGGTCAACAAGCTAGAACTTTTGCGCAGTTTTATCCGCGTCGCCGAGCTGTCCAGTTTTACCCAGGCCGGCGAAAGCCTCGGTTTACCTAAATCAACGGTATCCGAACATATCCAGGCATTGGAAGCCCTGGTCGGCGCCAGGCTGCTGCACCGCACGACCCGCCGCGTCACCGCCACCCAGGACGGGCTGGTACTCTACGAGCGCGGCAGGGATATGCTGGCGAACATGGATGAACTGGAGGGATTATTCCGCCAGGACGGCCTGGTGCTGGCGGGGCGGCTGCGGGTCGATATGCCCACCGGGGTGGCCCGCGCGCTGGTGTTGCCGCGATTGGGCGAATTTATGCAAAAATACCCCAACGTGCGCATTGAAATCAGCTGCACCGACCGGCGGGTGGATATCGTGCGCGAAGGTTTCGATTGTGTGCTGCGCATCGGCGAACTGACCGAGGCGTCACTGGTGGCAAGGCGGCTGGGGCGTCTACCGATGGTGAACTGCGCCAGTCCGTCGTATCTGGCGGCCTATGGCATTCCCATGACGCCGGAGGATCTGGCCGGCCATGTCCTGATTCACTATGTCACCATCCTGGGATCGCGCGCCGAGGGGTTTGTTTACCGCCAGCAGGGCAAGTTCCTGAGCCAGGACCTCCCCTCGCTGGTCACGGTGAATAATGTCGATGCCTATAACGCGGCCTGCCTGGGCGGCCTCGGTATCATCCAGGCACCGGTCATCGGCATGGCGGAACATCTGGCCGCCGGGCGGCTGATTGAGATTCTGCCCGGTTTCCCCGCGCCGCCGATGGATATCTCGCTGGTCTACGCCGATCGCCGTTATTTGCCCCAGCGCGCGCGGGTATTTATGGACTGGCTGGCGGAACTGCTTGCGCCCTATATCAACGCGCAGCCGTCATAAAATCAGCTTGGTTTAACCCCTTGCCGTATTAACCACCCGTTACCCGCCGCCGGGCGAAAACTTGCGATGCCCATCGCTAATCTATTGTTAAGCAGACTATAAACCTCGCCCGCCGCGAAAGATTTGTTACTCTCTAGCGGCAGAATTTTGCCAATCACCGTTGACAGACGTCAACACCTCGATTACATTAACCCAAGCGATAAGGAGGGCGATGAAGGATCATCCCAACAAGCATATTCAGGCCGCGATTGAATATGCCCTCTCCAAAGGCTGGCGATTTCGTCATAGCAAAGGGCATGCTTTTGGCCGTCTTACCTGCGGTATTCCCGGCCATGAAGAACATCAGATAAGCGTCTGGTCTACGCCCCGCATCGCGGAAAATCACGCCAAACAGCTGCGCCGCAGGATCGACAGCTGCCGGTAAAATGACCCACAGGCTTTACTCCAGGCGGGAAACCGCCTTTATACGAGGTAACCATGGCATTGTACAATTTTGCGCTTACCCTCTCCGGGGTTACCGCCGATACCAAAGGACTGGAAGACCAACTGTTCGAAAGCGGCTGTGATGACGCGCTGGTCTGTTTTTACGGTAAATCCGTGTACCTGGAATTTGATCGCGACAGCGCGTCTTTCGCCCAAGCGGTGTTAAGCGCCATTCATGATATCGAGTCGGCGGGATTAGGCGCCATGGTCGTATCGGTGGATGCCAACCTGGTCGGTTTAAGCGATATTGCGGAGCTGTCTGATATGTCTCGCCAGGCGGTTGCCATGCTCAAGGACGGCACCCGCGGCGCCGGCGATTTCCCCTCGCCGGTGCAAAGGATAAAAGGCGTCTCGCCGCTATGGCGCTGGGCCGACGTGGCCGAATGGCTTGCGGTAAAAGGAAAGTTACATCCTGATATTGCCGTCAACGCCCGCCAGCTCGATATCATCAATATGGCGCTGCAACTGCGCGAAACCAGGCAGCGCGAACAAATCGCCGATTATCTGGCCATATTGGAAGCGTCCTGACCCTAGCGCATCAGGACGCGGCACAACAAGATTATTCTTCGAGCCAGGCTGAATTACTCCTGCTGTATAAAGGCCAGCAAATCCTGGTTTAACTGGTCTTTATGGGTAAAGCACAGGGCGTGGGGGGCGCCGGGATAAACTTTCAGGATAGACGACGCAATCGCCGCCGCCGCAAGTTTACCCGTCGCTTCAAAAGGCACAACCTGATCGTCATCACCATGGATAACCAGGGTCGGAAGTGAAAACGCCTGCATATCCCGGCGGAAATCCGTTTCCGAGAATGCGGTGACGCAGTCGATGGTGCCTTTGATTGAGGCCAGCAGGGCAATATTCAGCGTTTGCGCGAGAATGCCGGCCGAAACGTTGTTATCCGGACGATTGGTGCCGTAAAATACCGTGCTGAAATCGCTTAAAAACTGCGGCCGGTCGGCGGCCAGTCCGGCTTTGATGCCGTCAAATACCGATTTATCCACGCCCTCGGGATGATCCGCGGTTTTGATAAACAAGGGAGTGACCGCGCTTATCAGCACCGCCTTTGCCAGCCGCCGGGTGCCGTGGCGCGCAATATAACGCGCGACTTCACCGCCCCCCATGGAAAAGCCCACCAGCACCGCCTGCCGGATATCCAGTTTTTGCAGCAGCTCGTCCAGGTCATCGGCAAAGGTGTCATAGTCATAACCATCCCAAGGCTGGCTCGAACGGCCGAAACCACGGCGATCGTAGGCGATCGCGCGATAACCGTTTTCAGCCAGGAAATTCATCTGGTATTCCCACATATCGGCATCCAGCGGCCAACCGTGGACAAAGACAACCGGCTGTCCCTGTCCCCAGTCCTTATAATAGATTTCAGTGCCGTCACGGGTAATAAACGTATTCATGGCTTTACTCCTTACAGGATGAGAGCGGGAAAACAGAATGTATGACCTTCCGTTACTTCAATAAATTATCTCTGCTAACTTCATGCGTTATTCAGGCGCCACCAGATGGCGTACCACCGGCGGCTGTTCACCTTGATGATATGCGCGCACCCGATCCTGGATGCGTTTATCATTCACCGTGTGGCGCTCATGCTGCCGCAGATGCTCAAGCCAGGACCCCACGACAAACACCTCCACGCATTTGCCGGGAAAGCGGATGTCCTCATACACCGCCCAGGTCAGCGCGCCGCCGCGCCGGCGGACACGGCGCATTTCCTGGATTGCCCGCATAAACGCGGCCACTTCACCCGGCTCGACCAGATACTCCACGCTGACCATTACCGGACCACGGTCATGTTCTATCGCGGACTCCGGCGCCGGGGGATGGTCCGTGGGTTCAAGGTTCAAATCGGGGTCCTGGTTTAACCGCCAGCGCAGTGCGGTGGCGGTGCCAAGCACCATGCCGATGGCGGCGATGGTCAGGGAGGTGGAGAGCGTCATCTGCGACGCCAGCTTGCCCCAGATAGCGCTGCCGGCGGTCATCGAGCCAAAAAAAACCGTCAGGTAAACGGCCAGGGCGCGCGCCTTTACCCAGCGCGCCGCGCTGCGCTGGGCGCCGACGTTAAGGGTGGAAAGCACCGCAATCCAGGCAAAACCGGTAAAAAACTGCATGCCGGCAAGCCACCAGAAATGGCGGATAAACGCGAGCGCCAGCATGCTAAGCGCAAACAGCAGGCTGGCCAGTACCGTCAGGCTGTCGGGCGTCAGCTTTTTACGCAGCCCCGGCAGCAGAATGGCGCCGCAAACAGCGCCGATGCCGATGGCCGCCAGCAGCACGCCATACCCGCCCGGTCCCAGTCCCAGTTCGCGCTGCGCCACCAGCGGCAATAATGCCCAGCCGGCGCTGCCAAACAGGAAAAACGCCACGGCCCGTACCAATACCGTGCGCAGCACCGGCGCCGCGTGGACATAACGCAGCCCCACGCGCATGGCGGAAAAAAAGTGCTCGGGCGGCAGGCGCTGGACGGCGGTATCGGTTTTCCAGCGTAACAACACCAGGATGACACCCACCACCGACAGCGCATTAAGCAGAAATACCACCGCCGGACCGGAAAACGACAAAATCAGCCCGCCCAGGGCCGGCCCGATGGCGCGGCTGATATTGATGCCCAGCGAGTTAAGGGCGATGGCGGGCGCCAGGTCCGCGCGCGGTACCAGGTCCGGCACGATGGCCTGAAACGGCGGCGAGCTCATGGCGGCGCCGGTGCTTAACAAAAACGCCGCGGCCAGCAGCAGGTGCGGCGTCATATGGCCGGACAGGGCCAGCAACGCCATGGTCACGGCCACCGCCAGCACCCAGAGCTGGGAAAACAGCAGATATTTACGCCGGTCGACAATATCGGCCATCACCCCCGACGGCAGCGCAAAGAGAAACATGGGCAAACTTCCGGCGGCCTGGACCATGGCGACCATCAGCGGATCGGAGTTGAGGGTGAGCATCATCCAACTGGTGCCCACATCGCTCATCCATGAGCCGATATTAGAGGCCACCGTCGCAATCCACAGCATGCGGAAAACGCGCTGACGCAGCGGACTCCATGAAGAAGGCGGGACGGGCGCCGCGCCGCCGCCGGCCTCCCCATCGGTCATCCGCTTATCCGATGCCGTCATGGTAAACCTCCAGCGCCGCCGGGCCGCAGCCGCCAGCGGCCGGGACCGGCTAAGGCGATGGTGATAAAAATAATCAACAACAGCCAGCCAAACTGCCCTTGCGCCACCGACCAATCCGGATGTACCGCCAGCATGGCGATAAGCAGCACCACGATGATGGGCAAACAGGCCACTCTGGCGGCCACGCCCAACAGGATAAACACCGGGCAGATCACCTCGGCGAAAATAGCGGCCCACAGGCTCAGGGAAGCGCCCAGTCCAAATGGATCCTCAATCCTTGTGAGCTCATCGGCGTAATGCAGCGCTTTCGGCGCGCCGTGCACATACAAGAGCATAAAACAACCGCTCAGGCGCAGGAACAGCAGGCCTAAATCGACCCGGGGGGTTAGGCAAAACGCTCGGAGGATTTTCATGATCAAAACGCAAAGCAGCTGCAGCCCAGCGCGCCCCAAAAACCGGCGTGATTGGCAACCGGCACCGAGGAGCCGCGCGCGGCGTCATGGGCATGACCGTGGACGCCGCAGGCGCCGGCACAGGCATGGGGCAACATCACGGCGTGGGCGGCGGTCAACTGGCGATAATGCCCCGGCACCAGGGTAACGGGAGACCAGTCCGGCAGCACGGGGATATTTGCCGGGCCGTGGGAGGTAAACTCGCCGTCCGCATACACCACTTTCCCATCGACGATAGTCAGCAGCGACGCGATGGACTTGATGTCATCCTCATGCACGGCAAAAAAGTCCGCGGTCAAGACCGCCATATCGGCAAGCTGGCCGGTCTTGATCCGTCCTTTTTTATCCTGCTCGCCGGAGAACCAGGCGCTGCCGGCGGTCCATAATTCAAGGGCAATATCGCGGGGCAGGCGATCCGCGCTGTCGTAAAGTTTCATGCCGCCGACGGTGCGGCCCGATACCAGCCAGTAAAGCGCGGTCCAGGGATTATAGCTGGCTACGCGGGTCGCGTCCGTTCCGCCGCCCACCGGCACGCCCATCTCCAGCATGCGCGCGATGGGCGGCGTATGGCTTGCCGCCGCCGCGCCGTAGCGGTCGACGAAGTACTCGCCCTGGAAGGCCATGCGATGCTGGATGGCAATACCGCCGCCCAGGGCGCGGACCCGCTCGATATTTGGCGGCGTAATGGTTTCGCAGTGGTCAAACAGCCAATGCAAACCGTCGAACGGGATTTCGCGATTCACCTTTTCAAACACGTCCAGCATGCGGCTGATGGATTCGTTATAGGTGGCGTGCAGCCGAAAGGGCCAGCGATTGGTGACCAGATGCCTGACCACCTGTTCGAGTTCATCCTCCATACCGGCGGCCAAATCCGGCCTCGGTTCCAGGAAATCCTCGAAATCGGCGGCGGAAAACACCAGCATTTCCCCCGCGCCGTTGTGGCGGTAAAAATCATTCCCCTGGCCGGGCTTGACCATGGCGGTCCATTTCTGGAAGTCCTCCAGTTCCGCGCCCTTGCGCTGAGTAAAGAGGTTATAGGCAATACGCAGCGTCAGCTGGCCTTCCCGTGCCAGTTGATCCACCACGGCATAATCCTCGGGATAGTTCTGGAAACCGCCGCCGGCGTCGATGGCGCTGGTCACGCCGAGGCGGTTAAGCTCACGCATAAACTGCCGGGTGGAATTCACCTGGTATTCCAGCGGCAACGTCGGCCCTTTCGCCAGGGTGGCGTAAAGGATCATGGCGTTGGGACGGGCTATCAGCATGCCGGTGGGGTTGCCCGCCTGGTCGCGCTGGATTTCGCCGCCGGGGGGATTAGGGGTATCTTTGGTATAGCCGACCACCCGCAGCGCGGCGCGGTTAAGCAGCGCGCGATCGTAAAGATGCAGCACAAAAACCGGCGTATCCGGCGCCGCCGTATTCAGTTCTTCCAGGGTCGGCATACGGCGCTCCGCAAACTGGAACTCGGTCCATCCACCTACCACCCGTACCCATTGGGGGTGCGGGGTACGGTCCGCCTGCGCTTTTAGCATGGCAAGCGCGTCCGATAACGACGGCACCCCTTCCCAGCGCAGTTCAAGGTTGTAATTCAGGCCGCCGCGAATCAGATGAAGATGGGAGTCGTTCAGGCCGGGGACGACGGTGCGCCCTCCCAAATCAATGACCTTGGTCTGCGTTCCCCGATAGCGCATCACCGACGCGGCGTCGCCGACATCCAGAAATTTACCCGCGCCAATGGCTACGGCATCGGCAAGGGGATTTTGCCGGTCCAGGGTGTGGAATTTTCCATTCACCAGAATCAATACCGCGGTATCAGCTGTCGTGGGCGCAACCATAAAACCTCCGAAACAGTAAGAGGGCGGCTTTCGGCCGCCGGCTGGAGCGCGGGCCGGATATGGCGCGCGGTCGCTTTGGCAATGGCTGGATTATTGTCGCCGGCGCTCTGCAGCGTCTAGTTATACATAGAGATAATGGTTTCGTTTATTGTCCCGGCCTACCATCTCGGCAGACGGATGCTCCGGACTGTGCCGGCATCTATCGTCCCAACCGGCGCGCCGCCTGTTTGCGGGCAAACCATTCATTCAATCCTCGCGGGATATCATTATGATTGACTCAAAACTTGATGTGCTGACCCCCACCAACTGTCAGATGATTTTTATCGATCAGCAGCCGCAAATGGCGTTCGGCGTGCAATCGATAGATCGCCAGGTGTTAAAGAACAACACGGTGGCGCTGGCGAAAGCGGCCAAGGTTTTCGGCATTCCCACCATCATCACCACGGTGGAAACACTGAGCTTTTCCGGCCATACCTACCCGGAACTGCTGGATGTCTTCCCCACCCATGACATTCTTGAACGCTCGTCGATGAACTCCTGGGACGACCAGAAAGTGCGCGACGCATTGGCCGCCGCCGGCAAGAAAAAAGTGGTGGTGTCGGGGCTTTGGACCGAAGTCTGCAACAACAGCTTTGCCCTGTGCGCCATGGCCGAGGGCGATTATGAAATCTATATGGTGGCCGACGCATCGGGCGGCACGTCGAAAGAAGCCCATGACTACGCCATGCAGCGCATGATCCAGGCCGGGGTTATCCCGGTGACCTGGCAACAGGTGATGCTGGAATGGCAGCGGGACTGGGCGCGCAAGGAGACCTACGACGCCGTGATGGCTATCGTGCGCGAGCACTCCGGCGCCTACGGCATGGGCGTGGATTACGCCTATACCATGGTCCATAACGCACCGGAAAGAGGCCATGGCGATCACCATACCCTGGCGCCGGTTCCCGCCAGGTAACCGTGCCCACGGCCGGTGGCGTCGACCCATGACGCACCCGGCCGCTTCTCGCAACAGCAGGGGTGAATATGAATGCTTATGTGATTTCGCTGGGTACCGGGGTGCTGATAGGCCTGGTCTATGCGCTGCTCAACGTGCGCTCCCCCGCTCCGCCCGCCATCGCCCTGATAGGCCTGCTGGGGATGCTTATCGGCGAACAGCTGGTAGCGCTGGCCGTGCGCCAGGCCTCGGCGGCGCAGGTGACGACGCGCCATGAGGCCACCGCCGCCATGGTAAAGACCTTGGCGGCGCAAGGCGCGGTCAGCGCGACGGCCGCCTCCCTGAGCGGCGGCCCATCCACCCCTGGGGAAGGGATATGAAACCTTACGTTATTTCCCTGCTCGCCGGTATGTTGGCCGGTGTGATCTATGCATTGCTGCAGGTACGTTCACCCGCGCCGCCGGTTATTGCGCTGCTGGGCCTGCTGGGCATGCTGATAGGAGAACAGATTGTGCCGATCTGCAGGCGCCTGCTGAACCGGGAACCGCTGACCATGGCATGGTTTCGTACGGAGTGCGTGCCCAAGATTAGCGGCGCGCCGCCATCCGATACCCGAAAATCCCCGCCATCCTAGGGATCAACGCCATGACGCCACCATTGCTTATATCCATTATCGACGACGATCGTTCCGTGAGAAGCGGGTTAAGCAATTTATTGCAATCCGCCGGCTATGCGACAATTTGTTTTGAATCGGCGGAGGAATTCCTGAATGATGAGGCGCTGGGCAGTATCGATTTTGTTATCCTCGATGTTAAATTAAAAGGGATGGACGGGTTTGAACTTATCAGCCGCCTGGCGCGGCTTCGTCCGGCGCTGCCGGTCATGCCGATTTCCGGTCACGGCGACGAGGAGATGAGGAAAAGGGCGCTCAGCGCCGGCGCGGTCTCTTTTATGCGTAAACCTATCGATGTGGATATGCTGCTGGATCATATCCAGCGGGTATTGGCCAAACGCGGGGGAAGTCCATGATCAATGCAATGCCGCCGGCGCCGCCATCGCGCTTGACCAATGAAGGGACACAAGGGTCCCTTCATCCCCTGCCCCCGGCGGGAAACGACGCTATTGCCGCCTTTCTCACCCAGGCCCTGAGTATTTGCGCCGCGCTGCGGCAGTTGCATAACGCGGGCTTAATCCATGGCAATCTTACGCCCGCCGCGCTGATAATGGCCCAGGACGGCGCATGCCGTCTCGCGATGGGCGGTCCGGCGTTTTCGCCGGCGGATATGGCCGCCGGCAAGGAGATGCTGGTCTATATGTCCCCGGAGCATACGGGGCGGACTAAACGCGGCATCGACGCCCGCAGCGATTTGTATTCCCTGGGGATGATTTTTTATGAACGGCTGACCGACCGGCCGCCCTTTGTGTTCCCCGAGGGCGGCGGGGTCGCCGAATGGATACATCACCATATCGCCGGCGAACCGGCGGCGCCCCACATCCTGCGGCCGGCGATTGCGCAAGCGCTGTCGCTGGTGGTGATGAAGCTGCTGGCCAAGTCCCCGGAAAACCGCTACCAGACCGTGGAAGGACTCATGGCGGATCTCAGACGCTGCCGCTTTGCGTTGGCGGCGTATGGCCATATCCGGCACTTTCTGCCGGGATTGCAGGACGTGTCTCCCACGCTTCGGTTAGTCGATCGCCGCTTTATGCCAAAACGCGATCTGCAGGCGATTTGTTCGGCGTTTTCCCAGGTAAAAAACAAGGGCGCCCATGCGCTGGTGGTGATAAGCGGCCCGCCGGGCGTGGGTAAATCAACGCTTATTGCCCGCGTCCTGGAGGAACTGCGGCAAGAAGAGGCATTTCTGGCGGTCGCCAGGGTTTGCCAGTATCGCCGGGAATTGCCCTTCGCCGTGCTGTCGGAGGCGTTCAGAACCCTTACCCTGTATGTGCTCGGGCAATCGGCGGCGGAAATCGACGCGCTAAAAACCCGGCTTGTGGCGTCGCTTGGCGAGCATGCCGGGCTTGCCATTAACCTGGTGCCGGAACTGGCGTTGATATTGGGTGAAAAAAGTCCGCTTTACGCCCTTACCGCCGAGGCGGCGGAAACGCGGTTTAACCATATGATCTATGGCCTGGCCAGCGCCTTCGCCGCCCTGGGCCGTCCGCTGGTCTTGGCGATCGACGACATTCAGTGGATCGACCCGGCCAGCATGAGCCTGCTGGAGTACCTTATGGCCAATACCGCCAGACTGCCGCTGCTGCTGGTGGTGGCGCTGAACGACGCAACATCCTCCGATGGTCCGTCGCTTCCCGCGCCGCTCAAGGTATTGCGCCATAACGCGGCGCGGGTGATGGATATCCAGCCCGCGGCCTTAACCCTCCCCTGCCTGGCCCGATGGCTGGCGTACGCCTTCCGGACCTCGCCGTCCCGAATGGGCGCGCTAGCCGATGTGGTGCATGCCAGGACCGGCGGCAATCCGTTAGCCGTCCTTCGGTTTATCCGCGGCATGATCGAGGAGGGGCTGGCCACCAGGGACAAACGCAACGCTAAATGGCAATTTGATCGGGCCGCCATCCAGGCTCTCCCGTGTCCTGAAAACGCCGCCCTGCTGATGCGGGAAGAAATGTTCGCGTTACTGGAACATCGGGAAACCGGCGGCGCTTCCTTGAGGCAGGCGCGGGAAAACCAGGATCTGCAAAGCGTTATCACCGCCTCAAGGGCGTTATCCGAGGAAATCGATCTCGGCCGGCTGATTCATATCCTGATGAAATTGACGCTGGAGCATGCGGGCGCCCAACGCGGGCTGCTTATCCGGGTGACCGCCGGCGCGCCGGTTATCGAAGCCCGGGCCGGCACCACGCCCACCGGGGTTAAGGTCTGCGTGGTCAAGGCGGCGCCGGGGGCTGCGGATCTGCCGCTATCCGTGCTGTTCGCCGTCATTCGCACCGGTCAGGAAATCCGTCTGGGCGCGTCGGGGGAGTTCAGTCCGTTCAGCCGCGATCCCTACCTGCTCGCCTGCGGCGCGGCCGCGCTATGCGTGCCGATGTTTAAACAGGCCCGTCTGGTAGGCGTGCTCTACCTGGAAAACCGGCTGATGCCGGATGCCTTTACCGCCGGCCACTCGAAAGCCATCGCCCTCCTGGTGGCGCAGGCCGCCATTTCTATTGAAACCGCCACCCTGTATGCGGAACTACTGGAGGAAAACATCCAGCGACGCCGCGTCGAGAACGAGTTGCGCGCCAGTCAGACCTCGCTAATGCTGGGTGAGAAAATCAGCCATACCGGCAGTTGGCGATGGGACATCACCCAGGAAACGCTGGATATTTCCGCTGAATACGCGCGCATATTGGGGTTGGAAGACGGCCGGCAAACGCTTTCCTATAGCGAATTCATTGCCTTTATCCACCCCGACGATCGCGACCGGATACTTGAGCAGATAGGCCATTGCCTGCGCCAATGCCTGGCCATGCGAGCGGAATATCGCATCGTCAAGCTGGACGGCGCCATCCGCTACGTGGCCGGGATTGGCGAGCCGATCCCGGCCAGCGGCGATGCCCACGACTATTTCGGCACCATAACCGATATCACCGCCCGTAAACAGGCCGAGGACGCGGTCAGGGCCGCCCAGGCGGATCTGGCGCGGGTGGCGCGGGCCACGACGGTCGGGCAGCTTACCGCCTCCATTGCCCATGAAATTAACCAGCCGCTGATGTCCATCGTGTCGAATGCCGGCGCCAGCCTGCGCTGGCTGAACCGCGACCCGGCAAGGCTTGATAATGTCCGCACCGGCCTGGAGGATATCGTTGCCGAAGGCCAGCGCGCGGGTGAGATGATCCGCAGCCTGCAGGCGCTGACCCGCAACGAACCGCCTCATTTTGCCCCGGTCGATTTACACCATACCGCGCATCATATTATCGCGCTGTCCCATAGCGAACTGGAAAGACGCAAAATCACCCTGGTGGACGCGCTACGGGCAGATGCCTTTATCATTTACGGCGACAGCGTGCAAATCCAGCAGGTGCTGCTCAACCTGGTGATGAACGCCGCGGAAGCGATGGCGGAAGTGGACGATCGCCCGCGCATCCTTACGCTGTCTTCCGGTAACCCGACGCCTGGCAAGATTACCTTTGCGATAGCGGATACCGGCACCGGCATGAGCGAAGACGTCAGGGCGCGGGTATTCGAGTCCTTTTATACCACCAAAAAACAGGGCATGGGCATGGGGCTTGCCATCAGCCATTCCATTATCGAGAGCCACCGGGGACAGATGGCGGCCGCTCAACGCCATCCGCACGGCAGCTGTTTTTCATTTACCCTGCCTACACTATCCGCTTGCGGCTAGCGGCAAAACCGGGAGGCGGACAATGATCGACACCATCACATTGCCAATAAATCCCCTGGCCACCGGCGCGGCGCGGCTGGTCGTCAGCCGGCACCGGGTCACCCAGGCGCCGGAGCACGCGCCCGTGATTACCATACCCCGGCACGAAGCGTTTTCCGTTATCGTCCAGCTCAGGGATTTTGCCAGCCATAAGCTATGGCATGACGGTCGCCTGGTCCACGCCGGCGGGCACGCGCGGCAGGCGATAGCGATAACCCGGCTGACCGAGGACTGGCGCTGCCAGCATCTAAGCCCGTTCGATAACGTGCGCCTGCTGTTGACCCGTCTGGCGCTGGACGAATTTACCTATGATAGCGGGCAAAAACGTATCGGCCATTTTGACTGCGCTCCCGGTACGGTGGATCCGGTCATCTATCATCTGGCGCAGGCGTTGTTGCCGTTGATGACTCAACCCGGCGGCATGCATGATTTCTTGTTTGATCATATATCGCTGGCGTTGTTTGCCCATATCGCCGAAGTCTACGGCAAGACATCCCAGGACTGGCTGCGACAAAAAGGCCGCCTGGCGCCCTGGCAGGAGCAACGGGCCAAAGATTTCATGCTGGAGAACCTGACCAAGGGCGTGTCGCTGGAGCTTATCGCCCGTGAATGCGGCCTGTCACGCGCGCATTTCGCGCGCAATTTCAAGAATACCACCGGCACCTCCGCCTGCGTCTGGCTGCAAAATATGCGCATAGAGAAAGCCCGGGAGCTCCTGTGCGCCAACCAGCTGACGTTAACGCAAATCGCGCTCGAATGCGGTTTTACCGATCAAAGCCATTTTTCACGGGTGTTCAAAACCCTTACCGGCGCCTCGCCGGGCTACTGGCAACGCACCCGGGGTTATGGTAATCCGGCCGCGTCATTTGCTAAAAACAGCAGATGACGCAACGCGCCATGCGCCATCGCCACCTCCGTTGATTCCTGCAGCGCGGCGATATATTTTTTAGAAAATTCCGTATCGTTCTCCGGCCCCAGCGCCAGCAAACGCTCGATAGCGGTTTTATAGGACAGTAACGTCGCGGCATCAATATCTTCCGGTTCATCCAGCCGCTCGTCCAATTCCACCAATATTTCCGACAGGCGCCGGATCCAGGCGAATTGCGGATGGCCGCTCACCAGTTGCAGATGCTCAAACGTGCCGCCGATCTGGCCAAAGCGCGTGGTCTCCAGATCGATTAGGGCCTTATGCAGCTTTCGTAATGACGTCGAGATGGTTCTAAGGCTGGCGCGATGATCGCCATTAATATTGGCCGGCATGGTGTTTTCCTCGCATAGGGACGTTTTCAACGGCTTTGTGATTTAACGATGTGCAGCCGTTCCGCCGCCCTGACCAGGTCGGCCAGCGAGCGGGTCTGCATTTTTTCCATCACCCGCCGTTTATGGACTTTGGCGGTAATTTCACTCACGCCCAGCGCCGTGGCAATTTGTTTATTCAGCAGGCCGCCAATCGCCAGGCCCAACACTTCGCGTTCACGGGGCGTCAGGGTCTGATGCCGCTGGGTCAGGGTCGACTGCTCGCTCACGAAGGAGAGGTTTTTTTCCGCCGCCGACAGCCCCTCGCGCACGGCATTGATCAGGTCCGAAGACCGGACCGGCTTGGTCAGGAACTCGCAGGCCCCGGCCTTCATCGCCCGTACCGAGAGGGGGATGGTGCCGAAACCGGTGATAAAGATAATCGGCATATCCCTGCCCGATTTTTCCAGTTCGGCCAGTACCTGGAAGCCATCCGCCACCGGCATGTTCATATCCAGGATCAAACAGCTGGGCAGAATACCGGGGCGCTGGCCCAGGAACGCCGCCGCCGAGGAAAAATCGGCTACGTTAAAGTCTTCCGACTGTAGCAGCCGAACGATGGATTGTCTTACCGCATCATCATCGTCAACAACATACACAATATGATCCATAACATGGTCCTATTATTGATACGACGTGTGTTAACGCTTCGATAATCCCCAGAAGGCCGCTACAGGTCTTGTAGAATAGTACGATTTTTTAACAAAAGAAGTGATTCTTGCCAACCTATCCGCTAGCCGGGCGGGAAAACCAGCCCGTGCACCGGGCCTGATTCATCACCGTGGTATGGGATGGCGCGGGGAAATAAAAAGCCTCCGATAAATCGGAGGCTTATAGAGGAATTATTGACAATATTTTCCAAGGTGCTTTTTAAAATGGAATATCGTCGTCAAAATCCATCGGCGGTTCATTACCCGCGGCCGGCGCATTAGTGTTCTGCGCGGCCGGAC
>NZ_DASWOM010000085.1:0-12249 GCF_036398755.1 Acerihabitans sp.
CGCCGAAGCGGGCCTTGCGTGGATTGGCGGTGTTTCATCAGATGGAATAATCAGTCACACCCGCTCCACCACCACCGTGATGCCCTGGCCGCCGCCGATGCACAGCGTCGCCAGACCGGTGGTTTTATCCCGGTTTTGCAGGGCGTGGATAAGCGTCACCAGGATGCGCGCGCCGCTGGCGCCGATGGGGTGGCCGAGCGCGATGGCGCCGCCGTTGACATTGACCCGCAGCGGATCAAAATCCAGCTCGCGCTGTACCGCCAGGAACTGGGCGGCGAACGCTTCGTTGGCCTCGATCAAATCGATATCCTTTACCGCCATGCCCGCTTTAGCCAGCGCCCGCCGCGTGGCGGGGATCGGGCCAAGACCCATGACATCGGCGGCGACGCCGGCCGACGCCCAGCCGCGGATGCGCGCCAGGGGGATGATACCCCGCGCGCGCGCCGCCTTTTCCGACATCAGCACAAGCGTAGCCGCCGCGTCGTTGATGCCGGACGCATTGCCGGCGGTCACCGTGCCATCGTCCTGGAACGCCGGTCGCAGCGCGGCCAGGGAGGCGAGCGTGGTGCCGGCGCGCGGGAACTCGTCGCAATCGAACAGCCGCGGCTCTTTTTTAACCTGCAGCCGGATCGGCACGATTTCAGCGGCAAAGCGGTTTTCGCTGACAGCCGCCTGCGCCTTGCGCTGCGAATCCACCGCCACCTGATCCTGCTCTTCACGGCTCAGGTGATAGCGTTGGGCGATGTTCTCCGCGGTCATGCCCATATGGAAATCATTAAACGCGCACCACAGGCCGTCGCGGATCATCACGTCCACCAGCTTGCCGTCCCCCATGCGATAACCTTGGCGCGCCTTTTCCAGCAGATAAGGCGCGGCGCTCATATTTTCCATGCCGCCGGCCAGACACACCTGGTTGTCCCCGCATAAAATAGACTGCGCGGCCAGGACGACGGTTTTCAGGCCGGAGCCGCAGACCTTGTTCACCGTCAGCGACGGCGTGGCCAGCGGCAGGCCGGCGTTGCGCGCCACCTGATGGGCCGGATTCTGCCCCAGGCCGGCCTGGAGCACGTTACCGAGCATCACCTCGTCAATGACCAGATCGTCCGGCAGCCCGGCCAGGTTGGCCCGTACCGTGGCCACGCCAAGCGCCACGGCGGAGGTAGCGGCCAGGCTGCCGGCAAATTTGCCGATGGCCGTTCTTTTTGCGCTGACAATCACGACGGAATCATTCATCGGGCGCCCTCGTACTGTTGCAGTGAGGGGGAGACGATAAACGCGGCGTCGGTTTTGGCGCGCAGTTCATCAAGGGTGATATCCGCGCTGATTTCGTCCAGGAACATCTGTCCGTCGCGGAAGCTGAATACCGCCAGTTCGGTCACCACCTTGCTGACTTTATTGACCGCGGTCAGCGGATAGTCGCAGCGGCGCAGCAGTTTGGCCTCGCCGTTTTTAGCGCAGTGCTCCATGGCGATGATCACGCGCTTGGCGCCCACCACCAAATCCATGGCCCCGCCCATGCCGGGCACCATTTTGCCCGGCACCATCCAGTTGGCCAGGCTGCCGTGTTGGTCCACCTGCAGGCTGCCCAACACACACACGTCCACGTGGCCGCCGCGGATCAGGGCAAACGAGAAGGCGCTGTCAAACATGGCGGCGCCCGGGATCATGCCGCAGGGCTGGCCGCCGGCGTTGACCAGTTTGGCGTCGGCGGCCGTGATGGGACCCAGGCCGAGAAAACCGTTTTCCGACTGGAAGGTAACGTCGATGCCGGCCGGCAGGTAATTGGCGACCTGGGTGGGCAGCCCGATCCCCAGGTTGACGATATCGCCGTCGCGCAGTTCCAGCGCGACGCGGCGGGCAATGCGTTCTTTTGCGTTCATAGACCGGCTCCTGCAAACAGATAATCCACCAGCGCGCCGGGCGTGACGATATGTTCGGGATCTAATTCCCCCGGCTCCCGGATGTGGTCGTACTGGGCCACCACCAGGTCGGCCGCCAGCGCCATCAGCGGGTTGAAATTACGCGCGGTCAGGCGATAGACCAGATTACCCAGCCGGTCGGCATGGTGGGCCTCCAGGATGGCCAGATCGGCGCGCAGCGGGCGTTCCAGCAGGTAGTCGATGCCGTCGAGGCTAATGGCCTGCTTGTTTTCCGCCACCACCGTGCCGACGCCTGTGGGGGTAAGAAAACCGCCCAGGCCCGCCCCGCCGGCGCGGATTTGCTCGGCGAGCGTTCCCTGCGGCACCAGCGCCACGTCCAGTTCGCCGGCTATCATCCGGCGCCCGGTTTCCGGATTGGTGCCGATATGCGAGGCGATGACTTTTTTCACCTGGCCGTTGGCTACCAGCGGACCGACGCCGGTATCCACAAAACCGGTATCATTGCCGATAAGCGTCAGGCCTTTAACACCGGACTTGATAATTTCGTCGATTAAATAACGCGGCGTGCCGATGCCCATAAAGCCGCCAAACATAATCGACATGTCATCGCGCAGCAAGGCGCGGAATTGTAATGCGTCGATAGTTTTATTCTTCATCATATTCTCTTTGGACAAAATAATGCCGAGCAAAAGAGGCGGAAATAGATACCGCCAGCTTTTTTCGACTTATTTATTACCGGGTAACGAGGTTAAATTTCCATATCCATCAGCGCCGAGCTCAGGCTCTTGCCATGCATGTCCAGCGCCAGGGAACGGGTGACGCCGCCGCCCAGGGCGTTATACATCACAAAATTCAGCGCACCGATATTGGGTAACTCATAGCGCACCACGTCGCCGTGCACAATATCGCCAAACCAGGCGCGGACTTTTTCCGCCGTGACCGCTGTCTTTATTTTTTCATAATTCGCAATATCGTAGGTAATTAAAGAAATATTGGAAATATTCCCTTTATCACCGGTACGGGAATGGGCTATTTCACGTAGTTTCATTTCGCGCTCTCCAAATAATCGACCTGGGCCTGGGTTAATTTACGCGGCAGCAGAGTGGAGTCCATGGCCAGGATCTCTTTAACCGATTTCATCACGCCGCCGCCGCCCGCCGGGCCGTTGGTGTACAGGGTTTCCACCTCATTACCCACCCGCACCGCCTGTTTGCGCGTCAGGCAGCGGGCCGCCACCCGCGCGCGGACTTCATAGGGTTCGCCGTGCCGCGAGCGCAGGGCGCCGTGCAGGGCATCAATGCCGATAAGGTCAAAACGCGCCTCCTCCGGGGTAAACCGGCAGAGCTCGAAACGTTCGCGCACGATATCCAGCGCCAGCCGGCCGCGCGCCACCGCGCCGGGGCCGGCGTAGGCAATTTCCCCCTCGCCGATAAACCCGTCCTGGTAACCGACCGAAACTTTCAGCGTGTCGGTGCGCGGCCGCCCGGTGGCGCCGGCGACGGCCACGGCGTCGTCGCCGTGGGCCGTGAAGGTAACGCCGCTGAAGTCCGCCACCACGTCAGGCGTCAGGTAACGATCCGGGCGGTGGATTTCATACATCAGCTGCTCTTTGCAGGTATCGACACAGACCCGGCCGCCGGAACCGGCCACCTTGGTGATAACGGCGTCGCCCCGTTCGGTCACCTCGGCAATGGGGAAACCCAGGCGGGCCAAGCCCTGCACGTCCTTATAGCCCGGGTCGGCGTAATAACCGCCGGTAACCTGGCCGCCGCATTCCAGCAAATGGCCGATGCATGTGCCCTTGCCCAGACGTTCCCAGTCGTCAAACGCCCAGTTGAACGCATGGATCATAGGCGACAGAAACAGCGAGGGATCGGCCACGCGCCCGGCGATCACCACGTTAGCCCCGCCGGCCAGCGCCTGCACCAAACCTTCGGCGCCCAGATAGGCATTGGCCGACAGAATATTTTTACCGGATTGGGACACCGGCACGCCGGCTTCGTCCAGGGTAAGATCTTCTTTGATAAGCGTGGCATAGACATCGTCGCCGGTGACGACCGCCACTTTTACGCCAGGCAATCCGAGTTCGCGGGCCAGGGCAATCACCGCTTCGCCGGCGGCCCGCGGATTGGCCGAGCCCATATTGGTGATGATAGTGATGCCTTTTTCCCGGCACAGCGGCAACACCGCCCGCATACGGTCTTCGAGCAGTTCGTTATACCCCCTGGCGGGGTCCTGCTGCTTTTGTTTTTGACCGATGGCGATGGTGCGTTCCGCCAGGCATTCAAACACCAGATAATCGATATCGCCTTTTTGCGCCAGCTCGACCGCCGGTTCGATACGATCCCCGGCATAACCGGCGCCGGAACCTATTCTGATTTTTTTCATTACCTAATCCTTTGTTACTGCCTTGATTAAAATGGAGTTTGCTAAAATGGGAATACGCCGGTCAACGCCGCGGCAAAGGTCATGATGACGCTGGCCGCCCAAAGAACCGGGATGGAGAATTTTTGGTGATCCGCCAGGTCGACCCCGGCAAGGCTGACCAGCAGGAAGGTGGCCGGGGTTAGCGGACTGACGGCAAAACCGGTGGTCATCTGGCCGAGTACCGATGCCTGGGCCACCTGGATGGCGGGGATGCCCAGCAGTTGCACGGTATGGGCGATAACCGGCATGATGCCGAAGTAGTAGGAATCGGGGTCGAACACCAGGCTCAGCGGCATGGCGATCAGGCCGACGATAAAGGGAATATGCGAGGCAAAGGCCTGCGGCATAAACCCCACCGCCGCTTCGGACATCGCCTTGAGCATGCCGGCGCCGCCCATGATGCCGGTAAAGGCGCCCGCCGCGAACAGGATGCTGGCCATCATCAGCGCCGCCTTGGCATGGGCGTTAATCCGCTCCTTCTGCATGTCCACATTGGGGTAGTTGATCATCAGCGCCAGCGTCAGGGCAATCATAAACGCCACCGTGGGGGAGATGCGGGTCAACACCATGGTGCCGATAACCGCCACCACCAGGCCGAGATTAACCCAGAACAGGTGGGGACGGCGCAAGGCGCGTTCCTGCTCGTTAAGCTCCTTATGGTGGGCGGCATCGCCGGCGGCGGCCTGGAAATGCGCAACGCCCAGGCGTTTTTCCTCTTTTTTGCCCCAGTAGTAGCCCATGGCCGCCATAAACAGCAGGCCCGCCACCTGGGCCGGGATCAGCGGCAGGAACAGATCGTGGGTAGGGATGCCGAGCGCCGCCGACGCGCGGATCATCGGTCCGGTCCAGGGCAGAAAGTTCACCCCGGCGCTGAGCGCGGTAATGCCCACCAGGATACGTTTATCCATGCCGAGCCGGTTAAACAGCGGCAACATGGTGGGAATGGTGATCAAAAACGTGACCGCGCCGTTGCCGTCGAGATGAGCAATCAAGGCCAGGAAGCCGGTGCCGATAATGATCTTGACCGGATTGGTGCCGACAAACCGCAGGATGCCGCGGATAATGGGGTCGAACATACCCGCATCGGTCACCACCCCGAAGAAGGTGATGGCAAACACGAACATCGCCGCCATCGGCGCCAGCTTGGTAATGCCGTCAATAATAAACTTCGCCGTGTCGGTGCCGCTGCCCGCCGCCAGGGCGCCGATGACCGGAATGACAATCAGGGCCACCAGGGGGGACATGCGTTTGGACATGATGAAAAATAACAGCGTGGCTATGGTGAGTACACCAATTAACGCCAACATAGGATTCTCCTTATAATTTATATTTCTCCAGCCAATAACGTTATCGTTACATTAAATTAAAAATTTATTGACTTAAATATACGTTAGCCGTTTTAGCATCGAGGTTCTATCGGGTTTTCAACTGCGGATATTTTTAACATGCCCTGGCTACATTCGGCTAATCGGTAATTAAAATAAGTCATAAACAATGGCTGTTAAAGATATTTATCCGCGGCGCCTATTGATTTATTTGCGCCGGCGATGTTAATTATTGTTGATATCAATCAGAAGGTTATATTTTATTCTCCGTTTTACGCCAAAAAAAAATGCCTTCAGGTTCATGCTTTTTGGCTTCCATGCGGTTTTTTAATAAAAAATATGATTAAATTAAATGAGAGCTGGATCATAAAATATTTCGGCTGATAAGGGACTCAACGCCGGACGGATAAAATGGCGGATTTATCGTATAAACCGCGAGGGAGGAAGGATGAATTTATCAATCAAACAGCTGCGCGCTTTCCTTATATTAAGCGAAGTGGACAATTTTACCCGCGCGGCAAAAAAGTTTAATTTATCCCAGCCTGCGTTTAGCGCGCTGATTGCCGGCCTGGAGGAGGAGATCGGCTACCGGCTGTTTGATCGCGATACCCGCCGGGTGCAGTTAAACGCCAACGGTATTCATTTTATCGATCTGGCCAGGCGCCTGGTGCAAAACCACGACGATGCGGTCAATGAAATCACCGCCCGCGCGGCGGGGGGCAACAGCACCGTGACACTGGCGATTCTGCCCTCCCTGGCCGTGGAGTGGCTGCCGGAAGTGCTGGTGCGCCATAGTCTGCTGCATCCTGACACCCGGGTGGATTTGCTGGATACCCAATGGGATCGCTGCCTGAAGGCTCTGCTGGACAGCCGGGCGGATCTGGCGCTGACCGCGGGCCAGCCTATGGCGAATATCTTCAATTCCACCCTGCTGTTCTCCGACAAATTCTATTTGCTGTGCCACCGCAACCACCCGCTGGCGCGACTGGACAGGGTGGACCTTTCCGATATCGGCCGCTTCCCGTTTATCGGCTTTTCGCCCGGAACCAGTATTCGCCAGTACACCGATACGCTATGCGAAATGGTGGGAGAGAGTTTCAACTATCAGCAGCAGGTGCGCCAACTGACCACCATGATGGGCCTGATTGCCGCAAACTATGGGGTGAGTATTACCACCGGGCTGACGCTGTTTCAGTTCCGGCATAAGGATATCGTTATCATTCCCTTCCGGGATTTGGCGCTGGAGCGCGCGATTTACCTGGTTACCCTGAAAGGGCGACACCTCTCCCCCTGCGCCCAGGAATTTATCGACTTTATCGTACTGCAGGCGCAGGATTTCCAGCCGCGTTAGCATAAGCCGCGGGCGGTGGTTTCAGCGGCTGTCAAAATGCGGATGGCCACGCCGGGCGCGACTCGCCAAGAGGAATCAGCCGGGGCACGCCCTGGGAAGCGCTGCGGCGACCCGGCCGAAGTCCTGGGTCAAAGCCCGGCGCCATTTGACCTGATGACGTCCTGATACCAATGGAAACTCTTTTTACGGCTACGCCGTAACGTTCCATTGCCCTGGTTGTCCTGGTCGACATAAATGAAACCATAGCGCTTGTTCATTTCCGAGGTGGAGGCGCTGATAAGATCTATCGGAGCCCAGGAGGTATAGCCCAGCAGCTCCACGCCGTCTTTCACCGCCTCTTTCATCTGCTGCAAATGAGACTGGAAATAGGCAATGCGGTAGTCGTCGCGGATAACGCCCTGCCCGTCCGGCGTGTCCACCGCACCCATACCGTTTTCAACCACAAATACCGGAATTTGATAACGGTCGTATAAATCGTTGAGGGCAATACGCAATCCCACCGGATCAATCTGCCAGTCCCATTCGGTGGTTTTTAAATAGGGATTCTTGACCCCGCCGGCGATATTCCCCCCCACTTTGTCCATTTTATCGGCATTGACGCTGGTGACCAGCGACATGTAATAACTGATCGAGATGAAATCGACCCGATGCTGGCTGAGTATCTCCTCGTCGCCGGGCCGCGTGTCAATCTGAAGGCCTTTTTCGCTGAAGCGCCGCAGCATATGGCGCGGATAACGGCCGCGGATCTGCACATCGGAAAAGAAATAGTTCAGTTGGTTCTCCCGGCCGGCTAACAATACGTCTTCCGGCGCGCAGCTTTGCGGATAGGTCAGCAGACGGGTTAGCATGCAGCCGATTTTACTGTCTGGACTCAGGCGCCGGCAGTGTTTCACCGCCAGAGCGCTGGCCACAAACTGGTGATGCAGCGCCTGGTAGATGATATTTTCAAGCCGCTCCGCCGGATAGCGTTCCGGTACTATGCCGCCGGTTGTAAAGGGATGGCGGATGATGCTATCGATTTCATTAAAGGTGAGCCAATATTTGACCTTCTTTCCATAGCGTTTTAGCACCGCCAGGGTGAAGCGTTCAAAACAGTCCAGGGTGCGGCGATCGCTCCAGCCGCCGAACTGATTAACCAGATACATCGGCATTTCATAATGTGACAAGGTGACTAATGGCTGGATATTATTGCGCAGCAGCTCATCTATCAGGTCATCATAGAATTGCAGCCCCGATTCATTTGGCTCTGGTTCCACGCCGGTGGGGAAAATTCGCGTCCAGGCAATGGAAAATCGCAGCACCTTGAACCCCATCTCGGCAAACAGGGCAATATCGTCTTTGTAGTGGTGATAAAAATCAATACCGCGCCGTTTGGGATAGTCAGCGGCATCCGTCGCCTGCATCGCCTGCTCGATTTGCTGATTGGTGATGGTATAGTGTTTTGAATATTCCTCGGGTTTGAGGTCTTTTTTAAAGATGGCCATATCGGCGGTGGATAACCCTTTCCCCCCCTCGTTCCAACCCCCTTCCACCTGATTGGCCGCAATGGCGCCGCCCCAAAGGAAGCCTTCCGGAAAACCGTCGATTTTTTCTTCAAACATGCTATTTCTCCTGATGGTTTATTCAACGGGCCGACATCGACACGCGCAATAGGGGTCCACTGGTTTCCACGTGCGGCGAATCCGTGATGCTGACGCTCGGGTAGTCATCGGAATTGGCGATGATGACCGGCGTGGTGATATCAAAATGGCGGCGCAGTAATTCTTCGCGATCAAATGTCAGTAACAAGTCGCCGGAACGTACCCGGTCTCCCTCGCGGATATGGGCGCTAAACAATTCTCCGTTGAGCCGTACTGTGTCCAGACCGACATGGATCAGCACTTCGACACCTTGATCGGACGTGATGCCTATGGCGTGGTGAGTGTGGAACAGCTTGCTGACCATGCCGTCCACCGGGGAATACACCTCGCCGCCGACGGGGATGATTGCGATTCCCCGCCCCATGACGCCGCTGGCGAAAACGGGATCGTTCACCTGTTCCAATGGCATCACCCGGCCGTTAAGCGGCGCCACCAGGAAGGACTCGGTTCCAATACCGGCATTGCCGGGGTTGGCCGCCGGGGTGGCGGTAGCGGTATTGGTGGGAGTTGCCACCGGCGCACCGTTAACCACCGCGCCGGCGTTCCGCCCATCATCGGCCGCCGGATTGACGGGCGAGCTGATGGCTTCATCAAAGCCCATGATAAACGTCAGCGCCGCCGACAGCGCGAACGAGAGCGCTATCCCGGCGATATAATATTTGAAGGTGGCGGTCATAAAGGCGGGCAAGGTGGTCAACGAAGGAAAAACGTAGGCCATGGCGGTGGTATTCATCGCGCCGACAAACCCACCGGCAATCACGCCGGCTATCGTCGCGGCGACCAGGGGGCGTTTGTACTTGATGGATATACCATACACAATGGGTTCGGTGACGCCGGCCAGCAGCGCCGGCAGCATGGCGGACAATGCGAAGGACTTCAGTTTCGGGTCCCGCGCGCGCAAAAAGACGCCAAACGCCGCGCCGGCCTGGGCAAAGGTTGCGGTGCCGGCGGGCGGCTTTATGGTGTCGAAACCATGTAACGCCAAATTGTTCAACATGACCGGAACCAGGCCCCAATGCAGGCCGAACATCACCAGGAAAGTCCAGCCGGCGCCGATCAGCGCCCCGGTCAGCATGCCGCTCTGGTGGTTCATAAAGGCAATGCCGTCGCCGATTGCCGTACCGGCATAAATCCCGATCGGCCCGACGACGATGGCGACCAGCGGCACCATAATTATCAGGCCCAACATCGGCACCGCCACCATTTCGATGCTTTGATGGATAATGCGCTTAAGGCCGCGTTCCACCCACGAATAAACCCAGACGGCTAAAATGGCGGGAATCAGCGTGGAGTTATATTTCATCAATACGACCGGAATACCGAGAAAACTGACGATATCGCCGGGCTGTTTTATCATGGCGGTAAAATTCGGTTCCAACAGCGCCGCGACGATTGCAACCGAAACAAACGGATGCGCGCCAAAGGCTTTGCCGCAGGAGAAGGCCAGCAGCAGCGGCAAAAAATAAAACACGCTGTTGCTGGCGGCCAGCAAAATAAGATACGTGCTGCTGTCGGTCGCCAGCCAATGATAGGTGGTGAGGATCACCAGCACCGCCTTAAGCATGCCGGCACCCGCCAGGGCGGGAACGATCGGCACCAGGATCGACGACATGGTGTTGAATACCCGGGCCAGCGGATTTCCTTTACGGGCGCCGGTTTCCGCTCCCCCTCCGGCGGTGCCGTTGATGTTATGGCCTTCCATGATTTGATGGTAAATGGCCGCGACCTTATCGCCGACCACCACCTGGAATTGGCCGTTGCTTTCCACCGCCATGATGACGCCGTCCAGTTTATCAAGCGCCGGCTTATCAAATTTACCGGCATCTTTGAGATAAAAACGCAGCCGCGTAATACAATGCGTCAGGGAAGCAATATTTTTTTCACCACCGACGCGCTCGACAATCCGCGCCGCCAGATCCTGTTTATCAGACATAGGTTTACCTCGGACTTTTTCATCCAATCAAGACATATAGGGAGAGTCATTTCCCAATAGTTATTGTTAGCGATATAAACAGGTTCAGTTTTGTGAACTTGACCTGACATGTTCAATATGCAGGGATAAAAACATCATTTCGTCGTCCGTTAATTCCCGCTGATATTCATGCAGCAGATATAAGTTAATTTTCCTGGCGCATGCGTCCGCTAAAGCGTATTTCACCGCCACCAGATTATGGAGCTCCGCATCATCGCCGCGCACAAAGGCCTGGCTTAACAGGCGATGGGAAAAAAATTTGAGATGGACAACAAATCGCTGAAAATCAATGGATTGTTCATCGTATTCCAACTGAAAATGATATTTCACAATATTAAGTATATTTTGTATAAGACGGGACATTTGCGCCACATCAGGCAACGTGCCTTCCTGTTGTGCGTTGAGCAAATGTAACGCGATAAATCCCGCTTCATCCTCCGGCAAGTCGACATCGAATTGTTGATTAATAGTATCCAGTGCTTCCTTACCAATCGCGAACTCCACGACATACAGTCGTTTAATATCCCACAGTAATTCACTTTTGGCGAAACGCTGCTGGCGAGCCCGCTCAATCGCGAAATTAAGATGATCCAGCAGCGACGCATACAGGCTTTTGTGAATTTTACGATCCAGCCGGGCCGCCGCCTGTTTAACAATATCAATCACGATATTAAACAAGGCATCCGGGACAGTGTTAAAATCCGTATTTACTCGTTGCATATGGTCTTCACGGGCGAGACGGAATATTTTATCAGCCAGGTTTGGGTCGATCCATTGCCCGGTTTTTTTTTGAAAGGCAATCCCTTTACCGATAACAACACATTCCTTGTCATCCGCATCGCTCACGATGACAACGTTGTTATTCAACACCCGCAGAATTCTCATTTTTGCCCCATAAAAAAAGGCAAAACGTAAAAGAGGTTTTGATCTCTTCTAGGTTTTGCCTGTTCTTAACAGTTACAATCCACGCTGACGAGTATTACACCCTGTATTCTTGCAATGCAATACGTCTGCGCGAGAAGGTTAATTTTCTGTGAACTGATGCACAAAATTGATGCTTGCGCCAGGCCCCACGACTCCCTCGCCCAGCCAGTTAACCCTGAACTCTATTAACCCGCGGTTAAAATTAACCGCCATGACGCCGGCGAATCCAAGCTGGGCGGCGATGGCGCGGGAGACATGCTGTGGAAGCTGATTGCCCGCGGCTCTGGGCAACCAGGCCCGGCCGGGGGCAGGTATATCTACGCCTGTGGAAGACTGTTTTCGCCGGCGGTTTTCATCGGCTGATAGCCACGCGCCGCCATAAACGCCGAGACGGCCTGTTCGGCGACGCTGATGACGTCCTCAAGCGGCTTATTGGCGTCGATATCAACAATCTGCGCGCCTTCATACGTCAGTAACGGAGTGATGGCGATTTTTTTGGCCAGGGATTCCTGACGATGATCGGGCTTGCGCGCGCAGGCGACGGCAAGATCAACATTGAGTTTTATCACCAGGTCCGGCTTATGAACGGCCATCCAGCGAAACGCCGTGCGTTCACGTCCCGCCAGCCATGCCACAAACCGGCTGCCCGGCGCGTTGGCGGGGAGAATCGTGCCGTCATAGCCCCCCGGGATTTGCACTTGTGGAAAACGGTCGGTGAGTACCATTAGCC
>NZ_DASWOM010000086.1:0-34786 GCF_036398755.1 Acerihabitans sp.
GCCGGCTGCAGCACCGTGGCCTTGATATTGCCCTTGGCGATAATCGAGTCGCGCACATAATCGCTGCCGTCAAAACCCACCAGGATCACGTCTTTGCGTCCGGCGGCCTTAAGCGCGGCTTCCGCGCCCAGCGCCATGGTATCGTTGCCGGAAATCACGCCGGTGATATCCGGATTGGCCTGCAGAATGGATTCCATCCGGCTGAAGGCCTCGGTCTGGCTCCAGTTGGCGGTTTGCTGCGCCACCATCTTCAGGCCGGTATATTCGTCAATCACGTCGTGATAGCCCTGCGAACGCACGTGGGCATTGGTATCCGACTCCTTGCCCAGCAGTTCCACATACTTGCCCTTGCCGTTCATCAGCTTGACGAATTTCTCGGCGCCCAGCTGTGCGCCCTGATAGTTATTGGACACGATTTGCGCCACCGCCACGCCGGTGGCGTTGATTTCACGATCGATAAGGAAAGCGGGAATCCCGGCGGCCTTGGCCTTTTTCAACGGCCCGATGGTGGCGTCGGAGCCGGCGTTATCCAGCACGATGGCCTTGGCCTTGCGGGCGATGGCGGTCTCAATCAGCTGGTTCTGCTTGCTGACGTCATCGTCATGGGAGGCCACGAGCGTGGTATACCCCAATTCGGTGGCTTTGGCCGAGGCGGCGTCGGCCTCCGCCTTGAAGAACGGGTTATCGTGGGACGGGGTAATAATGGCAATCAAGCCTTTATCCGCGGCGAAGGACGCCATGGACAATGACAAGAGGACGGCGGCGACACAGGGTTTCAGTAGGAAGCGGTTCATTGTTGTTCTCCTGGATGAATACATGTGAATATATATTCACTTTTGATTTTATATTCATACGGAGTGTGGCAAGTCCCCGGCACAATGTCCATTACGATTGTTGGGAATAGCGAGTGCTGTCACAAAACGCAACAAGATGATTACATCGCGGGGGGTTGAGGCTCAGGCGCGGGAATTGATATCCCGCGCCTCGTCTTGCCTGGGCGTCAGCGGACCAATCCACCGCTGCACCAGCCAGCAGGCAAGCGTTATCATCAGCCAGCTCAATGCCGTCCCCATCACCAGATCCCGCGGCCAATGCATTCCCAGGATCAGGCGGCTGCACATCACCGCCGCCGCCCAGGCCATAATTATCGCCACCGAGGCGAAATGCCGCCGCGGCCACAGCAGGCCCAATGCCAGCAGCGCCCAGCTGGCGGCGAAGATCGTATGGCCGGAAGGAAAAGCAAACCCGGTATCATGCTGCCAATGCTTGCGCAGCCACGGCGGGATCCGCCCCTCGTCCCGCAGCTGTTTTTTGACCCACTGCGCGCGTTCCTTGCCCGGGAGCGAGTAAAATACCCGATCGTCGAGGGAGAAATCCCGCTCCAGCCACAGCACATAAGGCCGCGGCTCCTGCACCCGCTGCTTGATAACCGTTTTCAGTCCCTGGCCCGCCAAAATAGTCACGCCCAGAATACAGGCCAGGCCGAGGGCGGGTTTTAAGCGAAAACGCAGGCACCAAAGAAACCAGGCCAGCAGCAGCGCGCTGGTGACGATACCCCAGGGGGCGCTGACGGTTTGGGTTATCCAGAACATGCCCCGCCACCAATCGGCTTCATTGCCGGGATGCCACTGCCAGCCACTGACCCAGACCAAAATTGGTATTATCATAAGTAACATCGCGCCCAGGCCGGTGCGTTTCGCAATTTTGTACATTAAGATGATTTTCCGTTAAATGTCTTTACCGCTTAACAGTTTAACGTCGGGGCGGCGATATCTTTCCCAATGCGAATAAACGGTTGGTAAGCAATTGTGACAATCAAATGACTATTTTGCCAGCAAACAGGATTTTCAACCGTCAGTTTTCGGTAAATTTATGGCAAAATACACTATTAATAAATCGTTGCGTATCTGACCGCGCCAGAGTAGCTATAAAGGCCTTATCGAGCGTGGGACGAGCGACGTTAAAGACGTTTTGGAGAGCAACATGCAGCTTAAACGTGTGGCAGAAGCCAAACTGCCGACACCCTGGGGCGATTTCCTGATGGTGGGATTCGAGGAATTAGCGACCGGACACGACCACCTGGCATTGGTTTTTGGTGATATAACCGGAGTGAAACCGGTGCTGGCCCGGGTACACTCCGAGTGCCTCACCGGCGACGCCTTGTTTAGCCTGCGCTGCGACTGCGGTTTTCAGCTTGAAGCCGCGTTTACCCACATTGCCGAAGAAGGCCGCGGCATTTTGCTTTACCACCGCCAGGAAGGCCGTAATATCGGCTTACTGAATAAAATTCGCGCCTATGCGCTGCAAGACAAAGGCGCCGATACCGTCGAGGCTAATCATCAGCTGGGTTTTGCCGCCGACGAACGTGACTTCACCCTGTGCGCCGACATGTTCAAACTGTTGGGGGTTGAATCGGTGCGTTTGCTGACCAATAATCCGCAAAAGGTGGAAATCCTTACCGAGGCGGGCATCCATATTACCGAGCGCGTACCGCTTATCGTCGGGCGTAACCCGGAAAACGAACGCTACCTCAATACCAAAGCGGCCAAAATGGGCCATTTGCTGGATATCAAATAACCTTTACCCGCTTCCCGCCCAAGGCGATCGTGGCATCCGACACGTCGCCCCCAAGTTTTCCGGGTGCCTTGATATGAGATCGACCACCCGAATCGACGCGACATAATCAGGTATATTACCCTCTTTAAATACAGGGTTATCCACCATGAAGTTCAGTACCATGAACGACAGCGAAATCATCGCCGATCTCTGCCGCCGGATAAAGGATGCGCGCATCGAACAGCGCCTGTCGCAAATCGACCTGGCGGAACGTTCGGGATTGGGCATCGCCACCATTAAACGCGCGGAAATGGGCGGTTCGGTCACGCTCAGTACGCTTATCTGCATCCTGCGCGGCCTCAATCGCCTGCATCAACTGGAGGGCGTGCTGTTCGACGCCGAGGTGCGCGCGTTCAACGCCCAGGTCAGCGGCGAAAAAAGCAACGCGCCGCTGCGTATCCGTAAAAAGGCCGCAACGGTGGATGAAGCTGAAAAACCCGCGGCGGAAAAAAGCGCCGGAGCCTCCGCCGTCGACTGGTATATCTCCGCCGCCGAAAACAATATCCTGTGGTAAACGCGGCCGCCCTTGCCGCCGGGTTCACCGGATGTCAAGCGCCGCGCTACTCACATAACATCACCTTGATCGCCAGGCCGCCGCGCGACGTTTCGCGGTATTTGGCGTTCATGTCCTTGCCGGTTTCGTACATGGTCTCGATAACCTTATCCAGCGAAACGCGCGGTTCCGTGGTGCGCCGCACCGCCATGCGCGCGGCGTTGATCGCCTTCATCGCCACAATGGCGTTGCGCTCGATACAAGGCACCTGGACCTGGCCCGCCACCGGATCGCAGGTCAGCCCGAGGTTATGCTCCATGCCGATCTCGGCGGCGATGCAAACCTGTTCCGGACTGCCGCCCAGCAGTTCCGCCAGCCCCGCCGCCGCCATGGAGCAGGCCACGCCGATTTCTCCCTGGCAGCCCACCTCGGCGCCGGAAATGGACGCGTTCATTTTATACAGCGCGCCAACCACGCCGGACGCCAGGAAATAGCGCAGATAGGCCTCGGGGGTCACCGGCTGGATAAAATGATCATAGTAGGCCAGCACCGCCGGGATAATGCCGCAGGCCCCATTGGTCGGCGCGGTGACCACCCGCCCGCCGGCGGCGTTTTCCTCGGCCACCGCCATGGCGAACATATTTACCCAGTCCATGGCATTCATCGGATCGCTGGAGAAACGGTCATTGGTAAACAGCAGCCGGTGCAGGCTGGAGGCGCGGCGCGCCACCCTGATCGGCCCCGGCAGCACTCCTTCGGTATTCATGCCGCGCCGCATGGCGTTTTGCATGGTGCTCCACACCGCGCCGAAGTAATGTTCAATCTCCTCGCGGCTATGCAGGGCCAGCTCGTTTTTCATCACCGCCGCCGACAGCGACAGGCAATTATCGCGACAGTGGCGCAACAGGTTCTGCGCTGAAAAAAACGGATACGGCACCACCGGTTCGGATGGGTTCTTTTTGCCGAAATTTTCCCGATCGACCACAAAGCCGCCGCCGATGGAGTAATAGGTTTTGCTGTACACCAGCGAATTCTGCCGGTAGGCGTTGAACATCATGCCGTTTTCATGCAGCGGCAGGTTTTCGTCGCGAAACGCAATGGCCGAGTCCACGGCGAATTCCACCTCGTGGCCGTCCGCCAGGGGCAGCCGCCCGCGTTGCCGCACCTGCTGGATAAACTGCGGGATGGCATCCACCTCGACCGTATCGGGTTGATTACCGGCCAGGCCCATGATAATGGCGATATCGGTATGATGCCCGCGGCCGGTTAACGACAGCGAGCCATAAACATCCGCTGAAAGGCGATCGATTGAGGACAACAGCCCCTGCGCCTGTAAATCGTCGGTAAACATTTTGCCGGCTTTCATCGGGCCGACGGTATGTGAACTGGAGGGACCAATGCCTATCTTGAAAATATCAAAAATGCTAACCATAACCTTGTCCTTTTTATTCAGCGCCGAACGTTTTCCATCGACATCATCGGCGCGAAAAGCAAACCGGGCCGCTCTGGCCCGGTACGGCCATCAGCCCATCAGGCTGTAGATAATCGCCGACATGGCGATCAGGCCCATAAACACCACGAATACGTTGCTGACATGGCCGCTGTATTTTTTCATCGCCGGCACTTTCTGGATGGCGTACATCGGCATCAGGAACAGCAGCATGGCGATAACCGGCCCGCCCAGGGTTTCAATCATGCCGAGGATGCTGGGGTTCAGCGTGGCCACAAGCCAGGTGGTCAGCAGCATGAAAATACCGGTAATGCGGTTAAGCTTTTCTTCGCTGGCGGTTTTGCCCCGGCTGCGTAACGACTTGATCATCATGCCGTTGAAGCCTTCACGGGCGCCCAGATAGTGGCCGAGGAAGGATTTGCTGATGGCGACGGTGGCGATAATCGGCGCCAGCCATTCAATCAGCGGATTATTGAAATGATTTGCCAGGTAGGACAGGATGGAAATGTTCTGCGCCTTGGCCTCCATCAGATCGGCGGTTGAGAGGCTGAGCGCGCAGCTGAAGACAAAAAACATCACCGTCACCACCATCATCACATGGCTGCAGGCCAGGATGCGGGAGCATTTTTTCTCCGCGTCCATGCCATATTCCTGGCGCTTGGCCACCGCAAACGAGGAAATAATCGGCGAATGATTAAATGAGAACACCATCACGGGGATAGCCAGCCACAGCGTGGTCATCAGGCCATGGCCGGTGGCGCCGCCGGCGACCGTGGCGCTGTCGAATATGGCGCTGCTCCAGTTGGGAATTAAATAAAACGCCAGCAACATTAATGCCGCGACAAAGGGAAAAACCAAAATGCTCATGGCTTTGACAATCATGTCTTTACCGAAACGCACGATGGTCATCAGTCCTAGAATTAATATTAGCGATAATATCGCCCGCGGCGGAGCCGCCAAATGAAGCTGATGGGTAATAAAGCTGTTAACGGTATTGGTAATCGCTACGCCGTAGACTAAACAAATAGGATATATCGCAAAAAAATACAGCAAGGTGATTAATTTTCCAGCACCCACGCCAAAATGTTCTTCGACAACTTCGGTTATATCCTCGCCGCCATTTTTTCCCGACAATACAAAACGGCATAATCCGCGATGGGCGTAAAAGGTCATGGGAAACGCGATAATCGCCATGATAATGAGCGGCAGCAGCCCGCCAATGCCCGCGTTAATGGGTAAAAACAGCACGCCCGCGCCGATGGCCGTGCCGTAGAGGCCCAACATCCACATAGTGTCGCTTTTGCGCCAACTGGCGGCGGAGGACGCCACCGGTACCGATACGCTTTCCGTAATGCTATTCATTATTGTGTTCTCCTCGGGGAACGATAAAATAAAAATGCCGTGAATATGTTAAAGATATTGCGCTAAAGTTAAAAATAGCCGCCGATGAAAATAGAAATCTATTTCCTACCGGGACGATATCTTTTCAGTGGCGGCATTCTATATCATGTGGAAATATTAATATCCCTGTGGCGATCACAAAATTGCAGGTATTTAGCGAGGAAATTAAAATGGCATTTAAATTAAAACGTCAATAATAATACTTTAACTCCATTTCTCTCTAAGGGTGCTAATTTGATACTTTATATTCCAACATAATAACAGAATAAGCATCCCGGGCCAATATGGAAAATAATAATCCCGGCGGGTGAAAATAATCATGCCGGGAAATAATATACCCGGCATCATCAAAGTCACGCGGATTATGTCATTTATTTTCCCTGATGTCCGCCGGGGCGGTCATCAACGCTTGAAGAGGCTATCGGGCGGAGGCCGGCATTTATTCTTCCGCCGCCCAGCGGGGCGGCGGAAAGCGAGGAGGGATTACAGCATCTTGCGGATCACATAGTTCAGGATACCGTCATGGCGGAAATAGGTCAGTTCATTGCCGGTATCAATACGGCAACGGGCCGGCACCACCTCGAGCCGACCATCGGCATAGGTTATGCGTACCGGCACCGTCTGGCCCGGCGTCAGCTCGCCCAGGCCGCTGATGCTGATACTTTCGTCGCCGGTCAGGCCCAGCGTCTTGCGGGTCACGCCCGCCGGGAACTCCAGCGGCAAAATGCCCATGCCGATAAGGTTGGAGCGATGGATACGCTCGAACGACTCGGCAATCACCACCCGGATCCCCAGCAGCCTTGGGCCCTTGGCGGCCCAGTCGCGGCTGGAGCCGGAGCCGTATTCCTTCCCGGCGATAATCGCCAGCGGCACCTGGTGCTGAAGGTAACGCATGGCGGCATCGTAAATCGCCAGCTCGTCGCCGGAGGGGATATGACGGGTTATGCCCCCTTCCACGCCCGGCACCATCTCGTTGCGAATGCGGATATTGGCAAAAGTGCCGCGCGCCATGACTTCGTAATTGCCGCGCCGGGAACCGTAGGAGTTAAAGTTGCCGGCCTCGACGCCGTTTTCGCGCAGATACAGGCCCGCCGGGCTGTCCACCTTGATATTGCCGGCGGGAGAGATATGGTCGGTGGTCACCGAATCGCCCAGCAGGGCCAGTATCCTGGCGTTAACGATGTTTTCCACCGGCTTCGGCTGGTGCTGCATCTCGTCGAAAAACGGCGTCAGGCGGATATAGGTGGAATCCGGCTGCCAGTCGTAGGTTGGCGTGCGGTTGACCTCGATATTTTGCCATTGCGCATTGCCGTTAAACACCGCGCTGTATTCTTTATGGAACATAGCGCTGTTGACCAACGCCACCGCATCGGCGATTTCCGCCGAGCTGGGCCAGATGTCCTTCAGGTACACCGGTTGTCCCTGCGGGTCGGTGCCGAGCGGATCCTCGCTCAGGTTCACCATCATATTGCCCGCCAGGGCATAAGCCACCACCAGGGGCGGGGACGCCAGCCAGTTGGTTTTCACCAGCGGATGGATGCGCCCTTCAAAGTTGCGGTTGCCGGACAGCACCGCCCCCACCGTCAGATCGCCGGATTTGATTGCCGCCTCGATGGATTCTTTTAACGGACCGGAGTTGCCGATGCAGGTGGTGCAGCCGTATCCCACCAGATTAAAGCCCAGGCGATCCAGGTAAGGCGTAAGGCCGGCGGCGGCGAGGTAATCGGTGACCACCTTCGAGCCGGGGGCCAGCGAGGTCTTGACCCAGGGTTGGGTGCGCAATCCCTTATTAACCGCGTTTCGGGCCAGCAGCCCGGCGGCCATCAGGATATTGGCGTTGGAGGTATTGGTGCAGGAGGTGATGGCGGCGATCACCACCGCGCCCTGATGCAGTTCATGCTGTTGCCCGTCCAGTTCGAAGGTCTGGAAATCCGGATGGTGGGTGCGCTTGGTAAAATCCAGTTCGTCGCTGGCGCGAAACGCGGCGGGCACGCCCGGCAGCGCCACGCGGTCCTGCGGGCGTTTCGGCCCGGCAAGACTTGCCACGACGCTGCCCATATCAAGTTCGAGGGTGCTGGTAAAACGCGGTTCATCGCCGTGATGGCGCCAGAGTCCCTGCTGCTTGCTGTAGGCTTCCACCAGGGCAATCTGCTCCTCGGAACGGCCGGTCAGGCGCAGGTAGTCAAGCGTAATGGCATCCACCGGGAAAAAGCCGCAGGTGGCGCCGTATTCCGGCGCCATATTGGCGATGGTGGCCCGGTCCGCCAGCGGCAGTACGTCAAGCCCGTCGCCGTAGAATTCGACGAATTTCCCCACCACGCCGTGCTTGCGCAGCATCTGGGTGACGGTGAGCACCAGATCGGTGGCGGTAATGCCTTCATTGAGTTTGCCGAGCAGTTTAAACCCCACCACATCCGGGATAAGCATTGAAACCGGCTGGCCGAGCATGGCCGCCTCGGCTTCGATGCCGCCAACGCCCCAGCCCAGGACGCCGAGGCCGTTGACCATGGTGGTGTGGGAGTCGGTGCCGACCAGGGTATCGGGGAACGCCACCGCCTCGCCATCCTGCTGTTCATGCCACACGGTGAGCGCCAGGTACTCCAGGTTGACCTGATGGCAAATGCCGTTTTCCGGCGGCACCACGCGAAAACGGCTGAAAGCCTGCTGTCCCCAGCGCAGGAATTTATAGCGCTCGAGGTTCCTGTCCATTTCCAATTGGTTATTTTCGGCAAACGCGCGATCGTCGCCATAGCTGTCGACGGTCACCGAATGGTCGATAACCAGATCCACCGGCGAAAGCGGGTTGACCTTATCGACGTCGCCGCCCAGGCGTTTTACCGCTTCGCGCATCGCCGCGAGATCCACCACCGCCGGAACGCCGGTAAAGTCTTGCATCAGCACCCGCGCCGGGCGGTAGGCAATTTCACCGTCGGCGTGCGCATGCAAAAGCCAGCCGGCCAGGGCGCGCAAATCCGCTTCGGTGACGATATCGTCATCCTGGTTGCGCAGCAGGTTTTCCAGCAGGACTTTCATGGATTTGGGCAGCGCGTCCAGATTACCCAGGCGTTGGGCCGCCTTCGGCAGGCTGAAATAGCGGTAGGTTTTATCGCGTACGACCAGTTGATCCCTACTGGCTTCTCGGATGGTTGTCGACATAGCTCTCCTCCAGACTTTTACTTTATTATAGTCATAACCCTGTTCAGGTTGAGGTATTGCAGTAAACAATTTACAAGAATTACGCAACTTTTTTATAACATAAAGTGTGCTCATCGGCGCGGCCGCGCCGGCGCCGGGTTCGGCGCGTTACTTTACCGGTAATTTGATGTCTTTGAACATCGCCTCGATTTCTTCATTGGAGCGCAGGGCCACCGCGGTGTCCACCACGTCGCGGGTGAGGTGCGGCGCGAAGCGCTGGATGAAATCGTACATGTAGCTGCGCAGGAAGGTGCTGCGGCGAAAACCGATTTTGGTGGTACTGAGGGCAAACATGGCATCGGCGTTGATTTTTACCAAATCGGGATCGGCCTCGCTGCTGACCGCCATATTGGCGATGACGCCCACCCCCAGGCCCATGCGCACATAGGTTTTGATCACGTCGGCGTCGGTGGCGGTGAAGACGATGCGCGGCGTAAGCCCGGCGCGGTTAAAGGCGGTGTCCAGCTCCGAGCGCCCGGTAAAACCGAAGGTGTAGGTCACCAGGGGGAACGCGGCCAGTTCTTCGATGGTAATACGGTCCTTGCCCGCCAGCGGGTGGGTCGGCAATACCACGATGGCGCGATTCCAGTGATAGCATGGCAGCATCACCAGGTCGTCGTAGAGGTGAAGGGCTTCGGTGGCGATGGCGAAATCCGCGATGCCTTTGGAAACCGCTTCGGCAATTTGCGTCGGCGATCCTTGGTGCATGTGCAGGGAGACGCGGGGATAGCGTTCGATAAAGCCTTTGATCACATCCGGCAGGGCGTAGCGCGCCTGGGTGTGGGTGGTGGCGACGTACAGCGAGCCTTTATCCGGATAGGTGTGTTCCCCCGCCACCGCCTTGATGGCGTCAACCTTGGAGAGGACTTCGCGGGCAATGCGGATGATTTCCTGTCCGGCGGGTGTCACCTGGGTGAGATGTTTGCCGCTGCGGGCGAAAATCTGTACGCCGAGTTCATCTTCCAGCATGCGTACCTGTTTGCTGATGCCGGGCTGGGAGGTGTACAGCCCCTCTGCGGTGGAGGAGACATTCAGGTTGTGGTTCACGACTTCAACAATATAGCGAAGTTGCTGCAATTTCATTTTTGTCATCCTGGCATAAATTGGACGCAAGACTACTGGTCGACGTCGCGGCCGAAGGCGCGGTGGCTGCCTGGACATCAACGGGAAAGCTTCTCTTGCAATTAATACTATTTAATCATAAAAAATCGCTATATATAACTTATTTATAAGACATAAAAAAACCAGCCGATGGGTTGGCGGGCGCGGGCGTTAGGGTTTATGCCGCCGGTGAGGGAATTATGCCGCCCCGGCGGGGGGAGCGCCTGCGGCTGGGGGTGAGGTTTATGCCGGCATAACGTCAACCCCATCGTCTGCAAGTAGAGAGGTTTTTTGGGGTCGTGGTGGTATGCCCTTGCTCCATGCTCCGAGCTGGGTGCCTAAGCTATCTATTTTTGTAGGGCGGCATGAGCTGCGTATGGCGGCGGAAGGCATCGCGCAGCGACGCGCGACCCGCCGGCCGTTACTTTTTGGCGACCTGCCATTTGCCGTCGATATAAAACGCCGTCCAGCCGGTGGCTTTGCCCTCTTTTTCCGAGGAAACGTACTGCTGTTTGGTCTTGCGGCTAAAGCGCACCATCGCTTTATTGCCCTCGGGATCCTTTACCGGCGCATCGGCCAGGTAGCGCAGTTTTTCCGGCAGGCGATCTTTGAAGCGCGCCAGTTCCTCCACCAGCGGCGCCCGGGTTTCGCGTGATTTCGGGAAGGTGTTGGCCGCCAGGAATACGCCCGCCGCGCCGTCACGCAGGACAAAATAGGCGTCCGACTTTTCGCACGCCAGCTCCGGCAATGGCACCGGATCTTCCTTTGGCGGCGCCACGTCGCCGTTGCGCAGGATTTTACGGGTGTTTTTGCACTCTTCGTTGGTACAGGCCATGTACTTGCCGAAGCGTCCCAGTTTTAGATGCATGTCGGAGCCGCATTTTTCACATTCGACCACCGGGCCGTCGTAGCCTTTGATGCGAAATTCGCCCTGCTCGATTTCGTAACCGTCGCACAGCGGATTACTGCCGCAGACATGCAGCTTGCGGCCGTTGTCGATCAGATAGCTGTCCATGGCGGTGCCGCATTTCGGGCAGCGGCGGCGCGCGCGCAGGGCATTGGTTTCGGCGTCTTCGCCCTCAAGCAGGTTGAGGGTTTCCGATTCCGGGATCAGGTTGATGGTGGTTTTGCAGCGTTCCTTCGGCGGCAGGGAATACCCTGAGCACCCCAGGAACACGCCGGTGCTGGCGGTGCGAATGCCCATTTTGCGCCCGCAGGTGGGGCAATCAATGCTGGTCATCACCATTTGGTTAAGGCGCATGCCGCCTTCTTCCGGGTCTTTTTCCGCCTTTTCGAGCTGGTCGCTGAATTCCCTGAAGAACGAATCCAGCACCGCCTTCCACTCGGCCTCGTTATTGGCAACCTGATCGAGCTTGTCTTCCATGCGGGCGGTGAAATCGTAGTTCATCAGCTCCCGGAAATTCTCCTCCAGGCGATCGGTGACGATTTCACCCATTTTTTCGGCGTAGAAACGACGGTTTTCCACCTGAACATACCCACGATCCTGAATGGTGGAAATGATGGACACATAGGTGGACGGCCGGCCGATGCCGCGTTTTTCCAGTTCCTTGACCAGCGACGCTTCGCTGTAGCGCGCGGGCGGCTTGGTGAAATGCTGGCTGGGCAGTAATTTTTCCAGATCAAGGGTCTGGCCCACGCTAACCGGCGGCAGGGTACGATCTTCATCCCCCTTGCGCAGCGCGGGCATGACCTTGGTCCAGCCGTCGAAGCGCAGGATGCGGCCCTTGGCGCGCAGCAGGTAATCCGCCGCCTTTACCGTCAGGGTGGTGGAGTCATATTGCGCCGGCATCATCTGGCAGGCGACAAACTGGCGCCAAATCAGTTGATACAGCTTCTGGGCGTCCGCTTCCATGTCTTTTAGCTGTTCGGCCAGATTGGCGACATCGGAGGGGCGGATCGCTTCATGCGCTTCCTGGGCATTTTCCTTGCTGGCGTATTCATTGGCCTGCTTGGGCAGATATTTGGCGCCGAACTGGGCGCCGATATAATCCCGGGCCATGGCCAGCGCGTCCTGGCTCAGGTTGGTCGAGTCGGTACGCATATAGGTAATATGCCCCGCCTCATACAGGCGTTGGGCCAGCATCATGGTTTTCTTGACGCCGTAACCCAGACGGGTACTGGCGGCCTGCTGGAGCGTCGAGGTGGTAAAAGGCGCGCCCGCCTTGCTGCTGGTCGGCTTGTCCTCGCGATCGGCAATGACATATTGCGCGTTTTCCAACTGCGCGACCGCGGCCTGGGTCTGCGCCTGGTTAACCGGTTTAAAGGGTTTGTCGCCGTGATGGGTCACCTGCATCTGCAGCTGCGCCTTGGCCGAGACCTTCAGATCGGCGTGCAGCTCCCAATACTCTTCGGGCACAAAAGCCTTTATCTCGCGTTCACGCTCCACCACCAGGCGCACCGCCACCGACTGCACGCGTCCGGCGGAAAGCCCGCGCGCCAGTTTTTTCCACAGCAGCGGCGAGACCATATAACCCACCACGCGGTCCATAAAGCGCCTGGCCTGCTGGGCATTGACCCGGTCGATATTCAGCTCGCCGGGTTTTTTAAACGCCGCCGTAATGGCGTTGCGGGTGATTTCATTAAATACCACCCGGCTAAAACGCGCGTCGTCGCCGCCTATCACTTCCCGCAGGTGCCAGGCAATGGCTTCCCCTTCGCGGTCAAGGTCGGTTGCGAGATAGATGTGGTCGGCATTTTGCGCCAGCGCCTTGAGCTCATTGACCACTTTTTCTTTACCGGGGAGGATCTCGTAATGCGCTTTCCAGCCGTGGTAGGGATCGATTCCCATGCGATTGACCAGCGCGGTTTGCGCGTCGCTTTTCACTTTTTTCGTTTTGGTGGCGTCGGCGCTTTTTTTAGTGGCGGAACCGCTGGTGGGCAAATCACGGATGTGACCGACGCTCGATTTAACGACGTAGTCATTGCCAAGATATTTATTAATCGTTTTGGCTTTTGCCGGGGATTCAACGATAACGAGAGCTTTACCCATGTTTACCTTTACCTGAATGATTTCTTCTGTAATTAAGAAGCATTTTGTGCGCCAGACTTAGGCTGGGCATTTACTCATTTTATATTGCGGCCATGCCGTCAAAAATCAACCTCTGTTCAGCCAGTCTGCTTTTTCGCCTTTGCCATGAGATCAACCTATTGAAAAATAAAATTAATTTATCAATATTTCCATTAAATATTGATAAACCAACTATTGATTAAGCCATGGTTATCCGCCCCCGCTGATGAAGGCCCACACTCTACATGATAAAAAAGTTGGTGCAACTTATTAGCGGCGCAAAAAATTTTCCGGCCGGGGAAACCCATTAAAAAGCCGGGTCCGACCGAATAAACCTTAGTCTGTTTGCAGCCAAACACAACAGGGGATTACAATAGGCCGGAAGACTTCTCAGGAGTAATACCCATGTACGCTGACACCACCCCTATTGATCGCAACAGCCTGCTTATGGAAGCCAACCGGATTATTCGCGCCCACAGTGAATATATCCATGGAATGGAAGCAACCGAGGTTGAACAAAAAGGCGGAGTGCTGATTTTCCGGGGTGAATTCTTTTTTGACCAGGAGGGATTACCCACCTTTAAAACCATGGCGGTGTTCAATATGTTTAAACATCTCGCCGTGGTGCTGTCGCAAAAATACCACCTGGAGGAGTAAAGACCGGCGCTTTGCGCCGGCGCAAAGCGCGCAGCGACCCGCCCTATGGGCGGGGGCGCATCACAGTAACGGCTTCTGGCCCCGTTGCCATAAATGCAATAAGCGCTGTTCAATACTTAACGCCGCGCTGTCGGTAAAACGCGCGAGCATTCGTTTGCGCCGCGCGAAACGCACGCTGATTACCTCATGGTTGGCCATTTCGGCAATCAGCAAATCGTCGCTGGTGCCGATGCCGTCCACCAGGCCGTTTTCCCGCGCCTGGGTGCCGTACCAGTGCTCGCCGGTCGCCACCGCTTCGATATCAAGCGTAGGGCGCATATCATGGACGAACCGTTTAAAGAGCTGATGGGTCTCATCCAGATCCTGCTGGAATTTTTCCCGTCCTTCCGGCGAGTTTTCACCGAACAGGGTCAGGGTGCGCTTATAGGCGCCGGCGGTGTGCAGCTCCATATCGATATCATTGCGCTTGAGCAGGCGATTGAAGTTGGGGATCTGGGCCACGACGCCGATGGAGCCGACAATGGCGAAAGGCGCGGCGATAATGCGATCGGCGACGCAGGCCATCATATACCCGCCGCTGGCGGCCACCTTGTCCACCGCCACCGTCAGGCGGATACCGCGATCGCGTAAACGCTGGAGCTGAGAGGCGGCCAGGCCGTAACCGTGCACCACCCCACCGGGGCTTTCCAGGCGCAGCAGCACCTCGTCTTCCGGTTTTGCCACCGCCAGCACCGCGGAAACCTCCTCACGCAGCGAACCGACTTCGCCGGCATCCATGCTGCCCTTGAAATCCAGCACGTAGAGGCAGGATTTCTGCGGCGATTTTTCGCCGTGTTTGGCGCGGACGCGCGCCTGTTTCGCCTCGCTCTTTTCCTGCTTTTTATAGCGTTTGTGCCAGATACGCTGTTCAGCCTCGCCCATGCGCGCCAGCTTCATTTCCCGTTGCATCTCGCGATACTGCTTTCCCAGATCCGTTATCTGGATTTCACCTGAGCGCCGGCGCTGCCGTTGACGCATTCCCATGACCAACATCAAAATTGCGCCGAGAGCCACCACCACGGTGAGGGTTTTTGCCAGGAAGAGTCCATAAAGTGTAATAAATTCCACGCTGTCGCCTTGCTGAATGTGTTTTCCGTTGAGGTCTATTCTAGCTAAGGCGCGGGAGTACGTCGCCGGGAAAATCAGAATATTACGTAGGTTTACGTATATTAAGGGGGTAAACCGTTAACGATTGAAATGAGGTCAGGTTTCAGGCATAAAAAGAGAGACCGTCGGGTAAAAAGCGCGCTAGTATCACCCACAGGGTGACCGGACGGGTTAACAAAGGAGTTTCCCTTGTACTATCAGCCCAAACATAATTTATTGGCCGGCCGCATCATTATGGTGACCGGAGCCGGCGACGGCATCGGCCGCGAGGCGGCGCTGACGTTCGCCCGCCACGGCGCCAGCCTGCTGCTGCTCGGCCGCACCGAGGCCAAGCTGGCGGCGGTGGCGGAATTGATTGCCACCGAAGGCGGCCAGCCGGCGCGCATCTTTCCCTTCGACTTAGCCACCGCGCGGGCGGAAGATTACCCATTGCTCGGCCAGCGGCTGGCGGCCGACGTTTCTCATCTGGACGGCCTGCTCAACAACGCCGGCCTATTGGGCGAAATAGCGCCGATGGCGCGCCAGTCCCCCGACAGCTGGCAACAGGTCATGGCGGTTAACGTCAACGCCACCTTTATGCTGACCCAGGCGATGCTGCCGCTGTTACTGCGGGCGTCCCGGCCGTCGCTGGTGTTCAGCAGTTCCAGCGTCGGGCGCCAGGGACGGGCCAACTGGGGCGTGTACGCGGTCTCCAAATTTGCCACCGAAGGCATGATGCAGGTGCTGGCGGACGAATATCCCGCGGCAACCCTGCGGGTTAACTGCATCAACCCGGGCGGCACCCGCACCGGCATGCGCGCCCGCGCCTTTCCGGATGAAAACGCGGACCGGCTGAAGACCCCCGCAGACATTATGCCCATCTACCTTTATTTGATGGGCGACGACAGCCGCCGCAAAACCGGTATCAGCTTTGACGCCCAGCCGGACCGTAAACCGGGCCCGGCATAATCATACAGGAACAGCAGATGAGTGAAGACAGGCATCAGCAGCGCCAGCAGCGTTTAAAAGAACAGGTGGATGCCCGCATTGCCGCGGCCACGGAACAGCGCGGTATCGTCATTGTGTTCACCGGCAACGGCAAGGGTAAAACCACCGCCGGCTTCGGCACCGTCACCCGGGCGGTAGGGCATGGCATGCGGGCCGGGGTGATCCAGTTTATCAAGGGGCAATGGCCGAACGGCGAAAGGAACCTGCTGGAGCCGCATGGCGTTGAGTTCCAGGTCATGGCCACCGGTTTTACCTGGAACACCCAGAACCGGGTGACGGACCGGGCAGCGGCCCAGGACGTGTGGCGGCACGGCCTGCGCATGCTGGCGGATGACAGCCTGGACCTGGTGCTGCTCGACGAGCTGACCTATATGATAACCTACGACTATGTGGATTTAGCGGAGGTGATTGCGGCGCTGAACCAGCGTCCGCCGCGCCAGACGGTGATCATCACCGGCCGCGCCTGCCACCGCGAACTGCTTGAACTGGCGGATACGGTCAGCGAACTGCGCCCGGTCAAACATGCGTTCGACGCGGGCGTCAAGGCACAGCAGGGTGTGGATTGGTAAGGCGCCGGCCCGGCTATTTAGTGCCGGAGTTGCGCTTGCTGCTCTGGCCGCCGCGCCGGGTCGGGGTTACGGTACTGTGGCGTTTCACCGCCCGGCGGATCTGGTTGGCCTTCATGCGGCGGCGTTCCTTTTCCACCGGCACTTTGGTGACGGTTTCGGGCGCCATTTCCACCAGTTCGCGCAGGTAGTTGATTTCCCCCAGCGGCAGTTCGGTCCAGCCGCCGCGCGGCAGGCCTTTGGGCAGCGGGATGGCGCCGTAGCGGGTGCGGATAAGCCGGCTGACCTGCACGCCCACCGCTTCCCACAGGCGCCGCACTTCGCGATTGCGCCCTTCGGTCAGGGTGACGTTATACCACTGGTTCAACCCTTCGCCGCCCTGGAAACTCAGGGTGCGGAACGCGCCCGTGCCGTCTTCCAGCGTGACGCCCTTGGTCAGCAGGCGTAGTTTTTCATCGTCCACCTGGCCAAAGACCCGCACCGCATATTCGCGTTCCACTTCCCGGCTCGGGTGCATCAGGCGGTTGGCCAGCTCCCCGTCGGTGGTGAACAACAGCAGGCCCGACGTATTGATGTCCAGGCGCCCCACCGCTATCCAGCGCGAACCGTTGAGTTTGGGCAACCGGTCGAATACCGTCGGACGGCCATCGGGATCCCGTCGGGTACACAGCTCGCCTTCCGGCTTGTAATAAGCCAGTACCCGGCAGACCGCTTCTTCCGACGCGGTAATGGATATCACCCGGCCGTCGACCCGGATTTTCATGGAACTGACGGCATCGACCCGATCGCCAAGCGTGGCAATCTTGCCGTCAACGCTGACGCGGCCTTGTTCAATCAGGGATTCAATTTCACGGCGGGAACCATGCCCGGCGCGCGCCAGGACTTTTTGCAGCTTTTCGCTCATTGAGCAACCTCGGCTGTCGCCTTCACAGGCGTCGAATGGTGGCTTTCGCCATAATTTATTAATCTTATCAGTAAGTTAACTGAAAGACAGGCAGTCATTTTACACTATGGCCCCGCGTATAACAATCCATAGTTTAGCGGGCAGGCGCGGCGGAGTGTGAACGCCGCCGTCCGGCCGTCACAGGAAGGGGGTAATATCCCCGACGCCGTCGCGCACCACCGCCGGCGTGTCGTCGGTTAAATCAATAACCGTCGTCGGCTGCTGGCCGAGAAACCCGCCGTGAATCACCAGATCCACCTGCTTGCCCAGATGATCCCGGATCATTTCCGGGTCCGACTCCGCAAAGTCGTTGCCCGGCAGCATCAGCGTGGTCGACATCAACGGCTCGTCCATGGTCTCCAGCAATGCCAGCGCAATGGCGTTGCTCGGCACGCGCAGGCCGATGGTCTTGCGCTTATCGTTCATCAGTCGCCGGGGCACTTCCTTGGTGGCTTTGAGAATAAAGGTATACTTGCCCGGCGTATTGTTTTTCATCAGGCGAAACGCCTGGTTATCGACATGGGCATAGGTGGACAGCTCGGACAGATCGCGGCAGACCAGGGTAAAATTATGGTTGCCGTCCAATTGCCGGATGCGGCAAATACGCTCCATGGCGGTTTTATCCTCCAACCGGCAGCCGAGGGCGTAACCGGAATCGGTGGGATAAACGATCACCGCGCCCTTGCGCAGCAAATCCACGGTCTGGTTAATCAACCGCGGCTGTGGGTTTTCTGGATGAATGGTAAAAAACTGACTCATTGTGACTCCTTAGTGAGATTGACGCGAAGTCCCCGGCAAGCCGCGGTTATCCTTCGGACACGTCCTTTGACACAGTCAGCCGGCAGCGCGGCCAGTCGCGCCATATCGGTTCCACTCCGCCCGGCAGCCAGAGTTTTCTGCCAAGCTCAATCCAGGCGCAGGGCTGGTGAAAATCGGACCCCTGGGAGGCCAGCAGCCCCCGCTCGCGCGCATAGCCCGCAAGCACTGTTTTTTCCTGCGGCGACTGCTGGCACATCGCCACTTCGATACCATCGCCGCCCGCCGCGGTAAAATGGTCCAGCAGGCGCTTAAGCCATTTGGCCGACAGCTGGTAGCGGCCGGGGTGGGCCAGCACCGCCTGTCCGCCGGCCCGGCGGATGGCGTCGTTCGCCTCTTCGATTGTACACCACTGCGGCGGCACGTAGCCGGTATTCCCCTTGGACAGGTATTTCTTGAATACCTTGGCCACGTTATCGGCCGCGCCGATCTCGACCAGGTAACGGGCAAAATGGCCACGCGTGACCAGTTCATCCTGGGCCAGGCCGCTGGCGCCCAGCCAGGCGTCTTTGATGCCGGCGCGCTCCAGCCGCTCGGCGATGGCCCGGGCGCGGGCCAGGCGCTTTTCCCGCTGGGCGGCCAGCAGCGCGTCCATGGCCGGATGCGCGTCGTCGAAACCGAGGCCGACGATATGGATCTCATGGTTTTGCCACTGGGTGGATATTTCCACCCCGGAGACCAGCGTCAGCGGCAGCGCATGGTCGCTGACCGCCCGCCGCGCCGCGCCGAGGCCGGCCACGGTATCGTGATCGGTGACCGCCAGCACGTCGACGCCCATGGCCACGGCGCGCGCCACCAGATCCGCCGGCGACAGCTGCCCATCGGAGGCGGTGGTATGGCTGTGCAGATCGTACAGGGTCAGCAACGATGATTTAACGTAGGTCTCGGTCAACGATAATTACCTTTTAAGATTAACGCTCATATCATAACGTCAAACGTCCCTGAATCGAACCTGTTAAATAATTAACTGTTTTTAAGCGGTGGCTGTTGACATTTCGTTGCTGAACTAGTTTACTAGTACGCATCAGGACAACCAATGAGAATCTGACGATGATAACCTTAACCGTGGTAACGCTTCGCTGGTGGCGCACTTCCCTTTAGCGGGTGGTGTTATCATGCGTCGCTGTCGTCGGACAGAGCAAGATCCCTACTAACCCGCCTCTCAAGCGGGTTTTTTTATGGGTGGTCAACCGGGAATACATTATGCAAGCCACACAACCTCAATTAGAACTACTGCAAGCCACGGCCACCTATCGCGACGATCCTACCGCGATGTTCAACCAGCTTTGCGGCGCCCGTCCGGCCACGTTACTGCTGGAATCGGCCGAAATCGACAGCAAGCAGAACCTGCAAAGCCTGATGGTGCTCGACAGCGCCATGCGCATTACCGCCCTCGGACATAAGGTCCAACTGCACGCGCTGACCGCCAACGGCGCGGCGTTGCTGCCGTTGCTGGACGCCGCGCTGCCGGCCGGGGTCGAGGTTAACGCCCATCCCAGCGGCCGCGAACTGATCTTCCCGGCCGGCGGCAGCGATATGGATGAGGATGCGCGACTGCGCGCCCTGTCGGTATTTGACTGCCTACGCCTGCTGCTGGCGTTGGTGCCCGCGCCGGCGGACCAGCCCGATGCCCTGTTTCTCGGCGGGCTGTTCGCCTATGATCTGGTGGCCGGGTTTGAAACGCTGCCGCAGGTAAGCCAGGGGCAGCGCTGTCCTGATTTCTGCTTCTACCTGGCGGAAACCCTGCTGGTGCTCGATCACCAGCAGCGCACCTGCCGTCTGCAGGGCAGCCTGTTCACCCCCCTGGCCGGCGAAAAACGCCGTCTGCAGGCGCGCATCGAACAGTTGCAGCATCAACTGCAGCAGGCGCCGGGACCCATTCCCCACCAGGTTATCGACAGCATGACCCTGGAAACCGATCGCAGCGATGAGGAGTTCGGCCGCATCGTCACCACCATGCAGCAGGCGATCCGCGCGGGGGAAATCTTCCAGGTGGTGCCGTCCCGGCGCTTTTCGTTACCCTGCCCGTCGCCGCTGGCCGCATACCATACCCTGAAAGAAAGCAACCCCAGTCCCTATATGTTTTTTATGCAGGATAACGACTTCACCCTGTTCGGCGCCTCGCCGGAAAGTTCGCTGAAGTACGATGCCGCCAGCCGGCAGATAGAAATCTATCCCATCGCCGGCTCCCGGCCGCGCGGGCGCAGGGCGGACGGCACGCTCGACCGCGATCTCGACAGCCGCATCGAGCTTGAAATGCGCACCGACCATAAAGAACTGGCCGAACACTTGATGCTGGTGGACCTGGCGCGCAACGATTTGGCGCGCATCTGCGAGCCCGGCAGCCGCTATGTCGCCGATTTGACCAAGGTCGATCGCTACTCCTTTATCATGCACCTGGTTTCGCGGGTGGTCGGCACCCTGCGCGCCGATCTTGACGCGCTGCACGCTTATCGCGCCTGCATGAACATGGGTACCCTGAGCGGCGCGCCCAAGGTGCGGGCCATGCAACTGATTGCCGGGGCCGAAGGCACGCGGCGCGGCAGCTATGGCGGCGCCATCGGCTATTTTACCGGCAGCGGCATGCTCGACACCTGTATCGTCATCCGCTCGGCCTATGTCGAGGACGGCATCGCCACCGTACAGGCCGGCGCCGGCGTGGTACTGGACTCGGTGCCGCAGGCGGAAGCCGATGAAAGCCGCAATAAAGCGCGCGCCGTGCTGCGCGCCATCGCCACCGCGCATCACGCCAGGGAGATATTCTGATGGCTGATATCCTGTTACTCGATAATATCGACTCCTTTACCTACAATCTGGTGGATCAGCTACGCGCCACCGGCCACCGGGTGACGGTGTACCGCAACCAGTTGCCGGCACAGACCATCATCGGGCATCTCAACACCCTGAAAAATCCGATACTGATGCTCTCGCCCGGCCCCGGCACTCCCGCCGCCGCCGGCTGTATGCCGCAACTGCTCAAGCAGCTGCGCGGCCAAATGCCGATTATCGGCATCTGCCTGGGCCACCAGGCGATTGTGGAGGCCTACGGCGGCTACGTCGGCCAGGCGGGTGAAATCCTGCACGGCAAGGCGTCGCTGGTGACCCACGACGGCGCAGGCATGTTCGCCGGCATGCCCAACCCGCTGCCGGTGGCGCGCTACCACTCGCTGGTGGGCAGCGAAATCCCGGCGGGCCTGACGGTCAACGCGCATTTTAACCAGATGGTGATGGCGGTGCGTCATGACGCCGATCGCGTCTGCGGTTTTCAATTCCACCCCGAATCCATCCTGACCACCCAGGGCGCGCGGTTGCTTAACCAAACCCTGGACTGGGCGCTGGCCTGAATCATAGGAACCTGAGCATGCAACAGATATTGGAAAAACTTTACCGGGCCGAGCGCATCAGCCGTCAGGAAAGCGAACAGCTTTTCGGCCTGATTATCCAGGGCGGCCTGGAGCCTGCGCAGCTGGCGGCGGCGCTTATCAGCATGAAAATCCGCGGCGAGCATCCGGATGAAATCGCCGGCGCGGCCACCGCCCTGCTGGCGGATGCCCTGCCGTTCCCGCGTCCTGATTATCCTTTTGCCGATATCGTCGGCACCGGCGGCGACGGCAGCAACAGCATTAATATTTCCACCGCCAGCGCCTTTGTCGCCGCCGCCTGCGGCGTCCGGGTGGCCAAGCACGGCAACCGCAGCGTGTCCAGCCGGTCCGGCTCCTCGGATCTGCTGGCGGCCTTCGGCATCCGCCTCGACATGCCGGCGCAGGCGTCGCGCCAGGCGCTCGACGAGCTGGGGGTGTGTTTTTTATTCGCTCCCCAGTACCATAGCGGCTTTCGCCACGCCATGCCTGTGCGCCAACAGTTGAAAACCCGCACGCTGTTCAACGTGCTGGGGCCGCTTATCAACCCCGCCCGTCCCCCGTTGGCGCTTATCGGCGTCTACAGCCCGGAGCTGGTGCTGCCGATTGCCCAAACGCTGCGGGTACTGGGCTATCGGCGCGCCGCGGTGGTGCACGGCGGCGGCATGGATGAAGTGGCGCTGCACGCGCCGACGCAGGTGGCCGAGCTCAACGAGGGCGAGATTGTCAGCTATCAATTAACCCCGGCGGACTTCGGCCTGCGGGAACAGTCGATGGACGCCCTGCTGGGCGGCGCGCCGGAAGAAAATCGTGACATTTTGGCGCGGTTGCTCCAAGGTAAAGGTGAACATGCCCATGAATTCGCCGTCGCCGCAAACGTAGCGCTGTTATTGAAATTATTCGGTCAGGAAAACCTGCGCGAAAACACCCAACAGGCGCTGGCGGCCATTCGCGGCGGCGGCGCCTATGAACGGGTGGTCGCATTGGCGGCCAGAGGATAAGACATGCGGGATACGGTACTGACAAACATTGTCGCTGATAAAAAATCATGGCTGGCCGAACGTAAGCTGCGCCAGCCGCTGGCCGGCTTCGTCGACGACGTGCGCCCAAGCACCCGTGGCTTCTACCATGCCCTGCAGGGTTCACGCACCGTGTTTATTCTGGAGTGCAAAAAAGCGTCGCCGTCCAAGGGCCTTATCCGCGAGGACTTTGACCCGGCCGCCATCGCCGGGGTGTATAAACATTACGCCGCCGCCATTTCCTGCCTGACCGATGAAAAATACTTCCAGGGCAGTTTCGATTTCCTGCGCCAGATAAGCCAAGTGGTCACCCAGCCGGTGCTGTGCAAGGATTTTATCATCGACCCCTACCAGGTTTACCTGGCCCGTTATCATCAGGCGGACGCTATTTTGCTGATGCTGTCGGTGCTTGACGACGATGCTTACCGCCAGTTGGCCGCCCTGGCGCACAGCCTGGACATGGGCGTGCTCACCGAGGCGATAACCGAAGATGAGTGCCGCCGCGCGCGCGCGTTGGGCGCCCGCGTGGTCGGCATCAACAATCGCGATCTGCGCGATTTATCCATCGATTTAAACCGTACCCGTCGCCTGGCGCCGCTGCTGCCGGGCGTAACGGTGATAAGCGAGTCGGGAATTACCTCCTACCGCCACGTCAGGAAACTGAGCCATTTCGCCAACGGTTTTTTGGTAGGCAGCGCGCTGATGGCCGAACCGGACCTGGACGGCGCGGTGCGCCGGGTACTGCTCGGCGAGAATAAGGTCTGCGGCCTGACGCGTCCCGAGGACGCCGGGGCGGCATATGACGCCGGCGCGCTCTACGGCGGTTTGATTTTTGCGCCCTCGTCGCCAAGACGCGTGGATATTCCCCGCGCCCGCGCGGTGATGGCCGGGGCGCCGCTGCGCTACGTCGGCGTATTCCGCGATGCCCCCATCGCCGAGGCGGCGGGCGCCGCCGCCGCGCTGGGGCTGCATGCCGTGCAGTTGCACGGCGATGAGGACCAGACCTATATCAACGCCCTGCGCCTGGCGCTGCCCGCCGCCTGCCGTATCTGGAAAGCCCTGGATATGCGCCACCATGCGCCGGCGCGGGATTTCAGCCAGGTGGATCGTTATCTGCTCGATAACGGCGGCGGCAGCGGCAAACCGTTCGACTGGTCGCTGTTGGACGGACTTGCGCTTGATAACGTGATGCTGGCCGGCGGGCTGGCGGCGGATAACTGCGTGGCCGCCGCGCAGCTGGGCTGCGTCGGGCTGGACTTCAACTCCGGCGTGGAAAGCGCCCCGGGTATTAAAGATCACCATAAACTGGCTACGGTATTTCAGACGCTGCGCGCCTATTAATCGATTGGCCAGATCAACAAGAGACAGGAACGCATGACACTATTAAATCCCTATTTCGGCGAATTCGGCGGCATGTACGTGCCGCAGATCCTGGTACCGGCGCTGCTGCAGCTGGAGGAAGCCTTTGTCAGCGCGCAAAGCGACCCGGCTTTTCAGGCGGAATTCAGCGATTTATTAACCAATTACGCCGGTCGCCCCACGCCATTGACCCTGTGCCGTAACCTGACCGCCGGCAGCAAGACCAAGCTGTACCTTAAGCGCGAGGATTTGCTGCACGGCGGCGCGCATAAAACCAATCAGGTCCTCGGCCAGGCCCTGCTGGCCAAGCGCATGGGCAAAACCGAAATCATCGCCGAAACCGGCGCCGGCCAGCATGGCGTGGCCTCGGCCCTGGCCTCCGCGCTGCTGGGATTGAAATGCCGCATCTACATGGGCGCCAAGGATATCCAGCGCCAGGAACCCAACGTGTTCCGTATGCGTCTGATGGGGGCGGAAGTGATCCCGGTGCACAGCGGTTCCTCGACGCTGAAAGATGCCTGCAACGAAGCGCTGCGCGACTGGTCCGGCAGCTATGAGCGCGCCCACTATATGTTGGGCACCGCCGCCGGTCCGCATCCGTTCCCAACCATAGTGCGCGAATTCCAGCGCATGATAGGCGAAGAGACCAAGGCGCAGATGCAGGAACGGGAACATTGCCTGCCGGACGCGGTGCTGGCCTGTGTCGGCGGCGGCTCCAACGCCATCGGCATGTTCGCCGATTTTATCGACGAACCCTCGGTGCGCCTTATCGGCGTCGAGCCGGGCGGCCTGGGCATCGAGACCGGCCAGCACGGCGCGTCGCTCAAGCACGGCCGCACCGGCATCTATTTCGGCATGAAATCGCCGATGATGCAGTCGTCGGACGGACAGATCGAGGAGTCCTACTCCATCTCCGCCGGCCTGGATTTCCCGTCCGTGGGCCCGCAGCATGCCTATCTGGACAGTATCGGCCGCGCGGAATACGTCTCGGCCACCGATGAGGAGGCGCTGGACGCGTTCAAAACCCTGTCGCGCCATGAAGGGATTATCCCGGCGCTGGAATCCTCCCACGCACTGGCGCACGCGCTGAAAATGATCAAGGCGGAACCGGAAAAGGAGCAGATCCTGGTAGTCAATCTGTCCGGCCGCGGCGATAAGGATATATTTACCGTGTACGATATTTTAAAAGCGCGAGGAGAAATGTAATGGAACGCTATCAGCAATTGTTTACCACGCTGCACAGCCGTAAAGAAGGCGCGTTCGTGCCTTTCGTCACGCTGGGCGATCCTAATCCCGGCCTGTCGCTGAAAATTATCGATACCTTGATCGAGGCCGGCGCCGACGCGCTGGAGCTGGGAATTCCGTTCTCCGACCCGCTGGCGGACGGCCCCACCATCCAGAACGCCACCCTGCGGGCTTTCGCCGCCGGGGTGACGCCGAGTCAGTGTTTCGAGCTGCTGGCCACCGTCCGGCAGAAATACCCCGCCATACCCATCGGCCTGCTGATGTACGCCAATCTGGTGTATAACAAGGGTATCGACGCGTTTTATGCCCGCTGCGCCGAAGTGGGGGTGGATTCGGTACTGGTGGCCGACGTGCCGCTGGAAGAAAGCCTGCCGTTTCGCACCGCCGCCATGCGCCACGGCGTGGCGCCCATATTTATCTGCCCGCCCAATGCCGATAAGGATCTGCTGCGCGAAATCGCCTCCCACGGCCGCGGTTATACCTATCTCTTATCCCGCGCCGGCGTTACCGGCAGTGAGAACCAGGGCCACCTGCCGCTGGCCCATCTGGTGACGACGCTTACCGAGTTCCATGCCGCGCCGTCGCTGCAGGGCTTTGGTATTTCCGAGCCGTCGCAGGTGCGCGATGCCCTGGCGGCGGGCGCGGCCGGCGCCATTTCCGGCTCGGCCATCGTCAGGATTATCGAGGGCAACCTGGAAAACCCCGCGGCCATGCTGACGCAGCTCAGCGCCTTCGTCAGTAAAATGAAGGCCGCCACGCGCGGCTGATTTGAAAAAAATCATTTTATCCACAACACTCTTAGGGCGGCGTATCTATTATGCCGCCATCCTGTAAGATGCAGGTGACATAATACAAAAAATAATTCAAAACCAAGGAGATAAAATGAAAATCTGGAAATCCCTTACGACGCTTGCAGCAACCGTGGTCCTGGCGGCCATAATGGCCGGGTGCGCGCCGACCGCCAAAACCGAAGGCACCGGCGGGTATATCGACGATACCGTGGTCACCACCAAGGTGAAGGCGCAGCTGCTGGCCGATGACCATCTCAAGGGCACCGAAATCAACGTCGAAACCTTTAAAGGCCGTGTGCAGTTAAGTGGTTTTGTCAGCTCGATGGCCGACGCCAACCGCGCAGTGACCATTACCCGCGGCGTCAAGGGCGTGAAATCGGTGGAAAACGACATCAGCATCAAATAAACAACAGGTCCGGCGGCGTAAACGCCACCGGACCTGTTTCGCTCCAGGGTAAAGAGTCCGCGACGGCCGGTGTCGCCGCCTTTGCCTTAGAACCGATAGCCGACGCCGAACATAAATACCCAGGGGTCGATTTGGCTATGTACCGATTGCTGCTGGCCGCCGGCCTTAAACCGCACATCGGTATCGATATCCATATACCACACCGACATATTGACCAGCCAGTTCTGGTTGAGGTTATAATCCAGCCCCGCCACGCCGGCAATTCCCCATGAGTGCTTGAGGCTTAAATCGCTTAGCCCGGCGTCCTGACCGGTTTGGTTGAAGTGCGCGTCATAAAAGGTCGTGTAGTTGACGCCCACGCCCAGGTAAGGCCGCAGTTTATCCGGGGCCGCGCCAAAGTAATACTCCGCCACCAGGCTTGGGGGCAGGTGTTTTACCGAGGCGATATCGCCGGTGCTTTTCAGGCCGACATGATGCTTGAACGGCGTTGCCGCCAACAGTTCCACACCGATATTATCGGTCACCAGATAGCTGAACGTCAGGCCGAGTTGGGTATTGTTATCCACGTTAAATTCGCCCAGCCCCAGCACGTTATCCGAACTTTCATTCGGCCGCACCGTGGCGCTGCCCGCGCGAACAATCACATCCCCCGCCTGATGCGCCTGCGCCGTTATCGACAGCAGCGCGGCGGCCGCCGCCATGCCTATAACACACTTGTTCATGCCCTGCTCCTTGTTGAGATAATACCTTTGCCTAGCAAAGTTGATTCAGTTCACAAATGTTACTTTGACATATCGTAGGGTAAATTTGAGCTGAACCTTGTTTATCTTGTTTTATACCAAGGGATTGACTTGGTTGAGATTGATCCATATCAACCGAAGCCGAAACGGGTCAAAAAAAATACTTTTGCCCGGGAGGTTGCTTTCCCGCGCGCCGGGCGTAAGTTAACCCACAGGCAAAACAGATTCGGCGCCGGGCAATCGGCGGATGAAACAATGGGCGATAACAGCAATCCTTGCATGAGCTGCGGCGCATGCTGCGCATGGTTCCGCGTCTCCTTTTATTGGGCCGAGGGCGATGACGGCGGCGGTGCCGTGCCCAATGCGTTAACCGAACCCCTTACCCCCTTTTTGCGCTGCATGCGCGGCACCAACGACCGGCGGCCGCGTTGCCACGCCCTGGAAGGGAAAGTAGGCGAGACGGTCCGTTGTACCATTTATGCCGGACGGCCCTCGCCGTGCCGGGAGTTCGCCATGGCCGGGGACGGCGGACGGCCCAACGACGCCTGCGATCGCGCCAGGGCGCATTATGGCCTGCCGCCGCTGTCGCCGTCGGCCGCGCAGGCGCTTAATATGGCGGAAACGCGCCATCATGTTGCGGCGGGGTGCCAACCGGACCGTTAACAGGGTAGAATACCGGGCTGATAATTTAGAACGTTCTGCCAAGGAGCTCTACATGCCAATTATGGCAAGTACCCTGTATCGCGACATGTTGAATTTTACCCGTAACCAGTTCACCGGCATCGTGCTGCTGGCCCTGCTGGCGGCGCTGATAAGCGTGGTGATAGGCCATGCCCTTTCCCCCAGTACCGATCAACTGGTTATCCTGAGCGCCGGTGGTCCCGACATGGCTGATTCAGCCAGCCTGAGCCTGCAGGAACTGGTGCAGCAGATGACGCCGGAACAGCAAAAAGTGCTGTTGAAAGCCTCGGCGGCGGGGACTTTTGCCGGCCTGGTGGGCAACGTGATCCTGGCCGGGGCGCTATTGACCATGATTCGCCTGGTATCCGACCGGCAGCCGGTCAGCGTGCTGCGCGCCATCGGGCTGTCCGCGCCGATCCTGCCCCGCCTGTTGTTATTGATATTTATTACCACGCTGCTGGTGCAACTGGGGTTATTATTGATTGTCATACCCGGAATATTGATAGCCATTGCCTTCAGCATGGCGCCGGTGATTGCCGCCAGCGACAACCTGGGGGTATTCAAGTCCATGCGCCTGAGTAGTAAACTGGCTTTCGCCAACCTGCGGCTGGTTGCCCCGGCGGTCCTGTTATGGCTGCTGGCCAAGGCGGCGGTGTTATTACTGGCGGCGCAGTTTACCCAGGTGTCGTCGGTAGTGGCCGCGGTGCTGCTTAACGGCTTAAGCAACATTATTTCGGCCCTGTTGCTGATTTATCTGTATCGCTTGTATATGCTGCTGCGCCAGGCCTGAAACCATGCCGGCGTCACTTAACCAACCACGGATTTCTTTATGAAGCAGTTTCTTGATTTTCTGCCGTTAGTGGTGTTTTTTGTCTTTTATAAACTGTATGACATCTATATCGCTTCCGGCGCGCTGATTGCCGCGTCGGCGCTGGTGCTGATCTATACCTGGATCCGCTACCGTAAAGTGGAAAAGGTGACCCTGCTGACCTTTATCATGGTCGCCATCTTTGGCTCGCTGACCATGTATTACCATAATGCCGAATTCATAAAATGGAAGGTGACGGTTATCTACGGCCTGTTTGCCATTGCGCTGCTGGTCAGCCAGTTCATGCTGGGCAAACCGCTGATTCAACGCATGCTCGGCAAGGAGCTGACCCTGCCCGCGCGGGTCTGGAACAACCTCAATATCGCCTGGGCGCTGTTTTTCCTGGCCTGCGGCGCGGCGAATATCTATATCGCCTTCTGGCTGCCGCAAAGCGTGTGGGTGAATTTTAAAGTGTTCGGCCTCACCGGCCTGACGCTGGTATTTACCCTCTTAAGCGGCGTGTATGTCTATCGCCATATGACGGAAGAACAAAAAAACTCACGTTGAACCACCGGCCCGCTGCTGGCGGGCCAATGTCAAACCAAGCGGAATCCCCTGATGAGCGACAACCCTTTTTTACCCTCCGGCGAGCTGGTGCTGCGCACGCTGGCGATGCCCGCGGACACCAATGCCAACGGTGATATTTTCGGCGGCTGGCTGATGTCGCAAATGGATATGGGCGGCGCTATCCTTGCCAAGGAGATCGCCGAAGGCCGGGTGGTCACGGTGCGCGTCGACGGCATGACCTTTTTAAAACCGGTGGCGGTGGGGGACGTGGTTTGCTGTTATGCCCGCTGTACCGGCACCGGCACCAGCTCGCTGAATATCAACGTCGAGGTGTGGGTCAAGAAAGTGTCCACCGCGCCTATCGGCCAGCGTTACCGCGCCACCGAGGCGGCCTTCACCTACGTCGCGGTGGATGATGAGGGCAAGGCGCGCCCCCTGCCCGACGGCAAACGCCATTTCGCGCCCGGCGGCGCCTGACTCGCCCTTTATCGACCGGGCGGACGGCATGGCAAAACCTGCCGCGCGCCTGGGGATATCAGACGCGCGGGTAAGGCTTAATGAGTGCTGACGCCCGACAGCTTGAACTGGATGGTAATATTCAGGTTTTTGCCGGGCTTGCCGCTTTCATAGCGCCAGCGGCGAGTAATCTGGCGGATTTCCCGTTCGAACATATTGCGCGGCGTGGCGGATAGGATCGTCAGGTTCTGCACCTGCCCGCTGTCATCCACATCAAACTGGATCTTGACCGTCCCCTCGATATTCAATGCCCTGGCGCGCTCAGGGTAGTTGGGATTGGGCCGGCTAAGCACCTTTGGCCCGGTGTCGGCCACCCTTGCCACCGGAGCCGCGGCCGGCGCGGCAGCGGCGCGCACAGGCGCTTCGGTGGGCATGGACGTCACGGGCGTCGGCTCGGTTTTCGGCTCGACTTTCCTCGGTCGTGGCTTGACCACCTCCTTATGCACCGGCTTGGGATGGGGTTTTGGCTGCTGCACCGGCGCCGGCGGCTCAGGCTCAGGAACGGGTTCCGGCACCGGCTCAGGCTCCGGCTCCGGCGTGGGTGCCGGCACGGGTTGCGGCACCACCTTGGGAGGCTCCACGGGCGGCTGCGGCGGCGCGGCAACCGGCTCCGGCGCCATAAGCGTAACGCTCATCGGCTGATCTACCGCGGTGGGTGCGGTCATCTGGTTAACCGAAGCATATAACAATCCCGCCACCAGCGAGGTATGCAGCCCGACGGACAGGACCAGCGGCCACGAAAATCGACGTGTCGGATTCAAAATAATAAACGCCATATCAACAAAAGTTTCAGTAAGGGTGAGTGTAAATGCAAATAGCAATCATATTCAATAACTCAAAACAAACTCTTGCAGACTAATGAAGATAAACCGGCAATTATCCCTGTCCGGACAACCGTTAGCGTTCAGGGTAAATTTTTCATTGCGCCACGCGGTTCAATGTCATAACGTGAATTACTTGATATGAATCCTCTGTGTTGGGAGTAATGCCCTTGCTCTATGTTATCTATGCTGAAGACGTGCCCGGATCCCTGGAAAAACGCCAATCCGTACGCGCCACCCACGTTGCGCGCTTGCAACTGCTGCGTGATGAGGGCCGTTTACTGACGGCGGGCGCGATGCCGGTGATAGACAGTAACGAACCCGGAGCGGCGGGATTCAGCGGTTCCACCATTATCGCTGAATTTGATTCCCTTGAAGCGGCGCAGGCATGGGCGGATGCCGATCCTTATGTCGCCGCGGGCGTGTATAAGCAGGTCGTGGTGAAACCCTACCGTAAAACCTTCTGATTGCTGATACCTCGCGGGTCGCGCCGTTTTTCCCGGCGCGGGCGTTAACACAAGGTCCACCGCCCGGTGGGCCGCATTGAGTCACGGCAAACTTGCTAATAGTTATATTTATTTATCATTTATCCGCTTTAAGACATATTCCCGGGCATTATTACCGCCCTATTCTTTTCGCCCCGTTTTCCCTGTTAAACGCGGTTATTGTCGAATAAATGCAATGAATATCGCGCCCTGACGGATATAGATTATATTCATGATGCTCTTCGCCAGGTTAAATCCCTCATCTTATCGCTATCCTGGCGCCGGATTATTTCACCGTTTACTTAATAATATTTAATGTTTAACGGTTATCCAGGCGACAGATGCTTTATAACTCTCTAAAACTAAAAGAAATTACCGTGATCACCATAGCATAACATTGCCATTTAGGAATTATCTTAGTACAAAAAATAACCAAAGTTGAATCAGTTGCTTACCGGCCGATCCAGCATAAATATTCACCTCCGGCGCGCCCGGCGGCCAATATCCTATTTGTCGCCGCCGTTAAATTACAATACCGTGTAATTGCTGTACTCCCCGTTAAGAAGTTAACAACCGGAGGTAAGTATGTTTAAGAAAATCTCTATGGCAGTAATAGTAATGTCCGCGGTCGGTTCCAGCGCCGCTTTTGCGGCCGGAGCCGCGGGAACGACTGAAGCGGCCACGCAAAGCGCTTCTGGCGCCGCGACGGCGGCCGATCCGGGGTTTGTCGCCGGTTCGGTGGCCGCCATGGCCTCGGCCAGCGACCCGACGGGAACCGGGACCTCGACCTCGACATCAACGACCACCGCCACACAGTGACTAGACATCATAAGGACAGGGATAATCCTGATTAAAACCGTATACAGGAACTCAAATACGGTAAACCGGCCAAAAGCCGGTTTTTTTATCGCTCTTGTTTACCCAGGATCAAATACCATAGGCCGTGACGGAAAAGAGCAATGAGCGACGCTGCTGTTTTAACTGAAGATGCCGTAAACGCGTCAGATGGCGATAAGTACGCGACTGGGCTTCCACCCATTGGCTACGCCGGCGCTGCGCCTGCCTTAACATGCGCCAGCGACTGACTTCATTTCTGCTTCTTTTCATGACACGAACCGACTCTTACCTGATATCAAGAGCGCCATTATAAACCATTTATCCGGCCTGCCAACCGTCCAACGGCGGTGCGACGGACCGACCAAGGGCCTGCGCGGGGCAAAACAATTTCCTCTTTTCGCCCCTTATGCGTACACTCATGCTTAACGCCTTGCGAACAGGATTTTTCGCCTCTATGACAACTTTTTATACTGTAATCAACTGGCTACTGGTATTCGGCTATTGGTTGCTGATCGCGGGTGTCACCCTGCGGGTGTTAATGAAGCGGCGCGCTGTCCCTTCCGCAATGGCCTGGTTACTGATCATCTATATCCTTCCCCTGGTGGGCATCATTACCTACCTGCTGTTCGGTGAGCTTAATCTGGGCAAGCGCCGCGCGGAGCGGGCCAAGGCCATGTGGCCCTCCACGGCAAACTGGATGCGCGACCTCAAGCAGTGCAAACGCATTTTTGCCACCGAAAACAGCGAAGTCGCCCGTTCGCTGTTTAAACTGTGCGAGCTGCGCCAGGGCATGGGGGGGCTGAAAGGCAACCAGCTGCAGTTGTTGACCGGAACCGAAGACACCCTGAAAGCCCTGATCAAGGATATCGGGCTGGCGCAGACCAATATCGAGATGGTGTTTTACATCTGGCAGGCCGGCGGCCTGGTGGATCAGGTGGCGGAAGCGCTGATGGCGGCCGCCAGGCGCGGCGTGCGCTGCCGCATCATGCTTGATTCCGCCGGCAGCGTCGCGTTTTTTCGCAGCCCCTATCCGGCCATGATGCGCAATGCCGGCGTCGAGGTGGTGGAAACGCTGCACGTCAGCCTGCTGCGGGTGTTCCTACGGCGCATGGATTTACGCCAGCACCGTAAGATGGTGCTGATAGATAACTATATTTCCTATACCGGCAGCATGAACATGGTCGACCCGCGCTATTTCAAACAGGATGCCGGCGTCGGTCAATGGATCGACCTGATGGCCAGGATGGAAGGCCCGGTAACCACCGCCATGGGCATTATCTACTCCTGCGACTGGGAAATAGAAACCGGCCAGCGGGTGCTGCCGCCGCCGCCGGATGTCAATATCATGCCGTTTGAACAGGCGACGGGACATACCATCCAGGTCATCGCCTCCGGTCCCGGTTTCCCGGAAGGCATGATCCACCAGGCCCTGCTGACGTCCATCTACTCCTCGCGGCGGCAATTGATCATGACCACGCCTTATCTGGTGCCGAGCGACGACCTGCTGCACGCCATCTGCACCGCGGCCCAGCGCGGCGTGGACGTGCATATCGTGGTGCCGCGCCATAACGATTCCATGCTGGTGGGCTGGGCCAGCCGGGCCTTTTTCGCCGAACTGCTGGAAGCGGGCGTCAATATCCATCAGTTCGAGGGCGGCCTGCTGCACACCAAAAGCGTACTGGTGGACGAACAGCTCAGCCTGGTCGGCACCGTCAATCTCGATATGCGCAGCCTGTGGCTGAATTTTGAAATTACCCTGGTGATTGACGATGATGATTTCGGCAGCGATCTGGCGCGGGTACAGGAAGACTATATCGCCCGCTCCCGTCTTATCGACCCGCAGGTCTGGGCCAAACGCCCCTACTGGCAGCGTATTGTCGAACGCCTGTTCTACTTTTTCAGTCCATTGCTGTAATTTTACCGAAGGCATGATGTAATAGCGTAAAGCGGATGCGTTGACGCCTTATTGATTCCCACACAGGACCCCGGTTATGGATTTGGACAATCGCCTGACAGATGATGAAACGCTGGAACAGGCTTATGATATTTTTCTGGAGCTGGCGCCGGACAACCTTGACCAGGCCGATCTGATTCTCTTTAACCTGCAGTTTGAACAACGCGGCGCGGCGGAGCTGTTTGACCCGTCGGAAGAGTGGCACCAGCAGGTGGATTTCGATCTCAATCCGGATTTTTTCGCCGAAGTGGTCATCGGCCTCGCGGAGGAAGACGGACAGGAAGTCAACGACGTGTTCGCGCGCATGCTGATCTGCCGTGATAAAGCGGAAAAGATCTGCCATATCCTCTGGAAAGAATAACCTCACAAGCACGCCGGGGCATGTCAGGCCCGCGAACATCTGATTGATCCGGCAATAATGGATATCTGGCGAGGTTCCTGTTGCCTTGGTGAGGTTTCGCTTGCCTTGGTGAGGTTTCGCTTGCCAAACGATCGGTGGTTAAATGTAGCGCCGGTTGCCGGCAAGCGACAAGGAGGCCGTTTCGCGACGGCCTCCTTGACCTCCACGCGCCCGGCAAGTCGCGCGTCGCTGCGCGATGCCCTCCGCCGCCCATGCCCCCGTGATGCACCGGCCCGTTATGCGCTCCCAGCGCAAACGGGCCTTTCGCCGCTCCCGGCGGCTCATGCCGGGGTCATAGGCAACGTCGGCGCGCTTTATGCCGGGACCTATGTCGCTGTTGGCGCCGTATCTTATGCATCAATGGTGGCGCTGTCGCTTAAAACGGCGGTGGTGTTGCTT